>CAYVAN010000135.1:0-12317 GCA_964449225.1 uncultured Rhodopirellula sp. | reverse complement strand
TTTAAGAGCCGTTGAGCGTTTGGAAGCCACGGATTCTCGCCCGTGGAGCCAAGCCCTGGGCATCGATCGGTTTGTCTAGGATGTAGGTACCGATATTGCCCGCTTTGTCCGTCGCATCTAGGCGTAGATAGAAAGCACGTGGCAAACCTGGATCGGCAGGCCAAACATAGTCGCCATCGTTACGAAGTCCGCCCGCAATTGTGGTCCACGGGCCGTCCGCGTTTTCGCTGAACGCCAGCGTGATCGGACGCTCTTTCAAGTTGGCATCGACGCAGTCGTAACGAATAACCAAGGCACCGATTCGATCGCCTTCGCCGTAACGTGCTCCACTGATTCGCACTTCGGGTGCCTGTTTGTCGACGACAACAACCATGTCGGGCAGGTCACCGGCTAGCGGACGCGCGCTTGCCAAACCGCTGCGGCCAACGACGACAATGCGGTAGCTGAATACGCCTTCTTCACGCGTTTCAATGTCAAAGGGACTTTGTCGATCGGGGTCGCGTCCCCACAACTTCCAAGTCGCACCTTCATCAACGCTGCCGTAGAGTTCGATCGCTTCGACACCACGCGCGTCGACGGCTTCGAGCACGTAATCCAAACTGAATCGTTCGCTGTCGCTGTAACGAACCGGCACACGCGACACGGCAGGTGCGGTTGGCCGACGGACAATGGTTCGATTGGCGTTGGACTCAGGGATTGGTTTCTTTTGGGGAACTCGGCTTTGTTCGGACAAGGGCCGGAACGCTTCTTTTAGTGTTCGCGAACGATACTTTTGCAGCTCGGCTGATGGGTCGATCGACGGAGTCGGCGCTGGCAAGGTTTCGGGAGTGTTGCTTGGTGCAGAAGGCTTGACTTTTGGTGCGGGTTTTGCGGGGCCGTTCAGTCCAAAGCTGCTAATTTGGTCAGGAGTCGCCGGTGGGGGAAGAATGTTCTCTGGCTGACGTGACCCGGCGAGTTGGTCACCTGAGGTCGCAAATTGGCGTCGGTATGTGGGCGACGGACGCGACCAAGGGGCAAGCGTTGAATCGGCGTAGCGAGGTCCGGGTTGCGCCGTTGCGATGCGAGGCCGACGGACGAGTTGGTTGGCGACACCACGGTTGCCTGCTTTGTCGGTTGCGACCAATTGAACCGAAAGCTGATCCCAATCGCCGAGTGCTTGAAAATGGATTGACTTTCCGCTGGCGATGCGGCCAGCGTCGATCGACTTCCAATTCTGCATTTGATCGGTCACGTACTGCAACACAACACCGCCGATAGGTGTCGCGTCATTGATATTGGCGACAACCTTAACTCGTCCATCCCCATCGCTTTCGGCGGACAGCTGGATCGTTGGTACCGTTGTATCGACGAAAATTTTTCGTTGCGGTTGGATCTCCGCCGCCGATGGTTTTCGACTCGCTGGCGAATGGGAAACACGTGTGGTCCAAGTCGCGAACCAAAATTCGCCGTCCGAGTCGGCGGTATATTCAAATTGCTGATCTCCGGAATCGCCCGAGCGTTTCACTTCGATCAAATTCCATTGTGGTTTGGGTGACGCCTGGTCTGCGGAACCCGCTTGAGCCGCAAATAGGTGAACTTCCACTGGACCGGTCGCACCGGCGTCGATTGTGAAAGGGATCGAAAAAGATCTGGAGCCCAGAATGAAGCTATCGGGGCTAGGTCTGGCAACGGTCTTTTTGACCGCTGGCATTCTTGCTGGAACCGCTTTGGTGGCGGCCACGCCTGCTGATCCGGGCGGTGTGATTCGAGAGCTGGCGGTTTGGAACTGAAAGTTGGCGGGCAATCGATCACTGGCGCTGACGATTTCTGCATCCTGGCCGTTTGAATCGATCACCTCGACAGCACCAGCTCTGTCGATCAGCATAGGATCCAATGTCACCGCGATGGTGACAATAACGACGAGAAACGTTTTGTATGTCGGTAACATCGTGATGGCGAACCCGACTTAAAATGCGTTGAATAGATTTGAATGCGACAAACCGAGACCTATTCATTCGGCTTCGGCAATTTCGGGTCAAAAATGAAGTCAAAATCATGAATGCAAGCATTTACCAATACGATGTCATCGTGATCGGGGCCGGTCATGCCGGTACCGAAGCCGCTGCGGCGTCGGCCCGCGTCGGAGCCAAAACGGTGCTGTTGACTACGAATCTGGACACGGTCGGCCAGATGTCATGCAACCCCGCGATCGGTGGAGTCGCCAAGGGACAAATTGTTCGCGAAGTCGACGCGTTGGGTGGCTTGATGGGCGAGGCCATTGATGCCACCGCGATTCAGTTTCGAATGCTGAACCGACGCAAAGGTCCAGCGATGCACAGCCCCCGGGCGCAGGCCGACAAAAAAGCCTACCAGCAATTCATCAAGCATCGAATAGAACTGCAACCCAATTTGGACCTGCGCCAAGAAACCGTCGAAGATTTATTGATAGACGAAACGGGTCCGTCGCCAAAGGTAACCGGAGTCCGAGTACGTGGCGATGCTGAGTATCACGCTGCGACGATCGTGTTGACGACGGGTACCTTCTTAAAGGCGATCATGCATACCGGTCAGTCGCAAACTGCTGGTGGCCGCGGAGGCGAGGGGACGACGTCTGGGATCAGCGGAGCACTTGCTCGATTTGGTTTTGAGGTGGAGCGATTCAAAACAGGAACGCCACCGCGTCTGAACGCACGTACGATTGATTACAGCAGATTAGAAGAACAGCCCGGTGACGAAGACCCGCAGGGGTTCTCGTTTTTGACCGAGAAGGTAACGCAGCAACAAATCCCCTGTCATATTACCTATACCAACGAAGCCGTTCACGATCTGATTCGGGCAAACTTGGATCGCGCACCGATGTACTCGGGGCAGATCAATTCGACCGGCCCGCGGTATTGTCCATCGATCGAAGACAAAGTGGTTCGCTTCGCGGATAAGAACAAGCACCAACTCTTTTTGGAACCCGAAGGTCACGAAACTCAGGAGGTCTACGTCAACGGAATCTCCACTAGTTTGCCGCGTGACGTACAGGACCAAATGTTCAAACAGATCGCTGGTTTGGAAAACGCGTCGATTATGCGTTACGGCTACGCCGTGGAATATGACTTTTGTCCGCCAACGCAATTGTGGCCTCACCTGGAATCAAAAATGGTATCAGGACTCTTTTTTGCTGGTCAGATCAATGGCACGACTGGATACGAAGAAGCCGCCGGTCAAGGATTGATCGCGGGACTCAATGCTGCTCGCACGGTTGCTGGTCAATCGACCTGGGTACCCACTCGCGACCAGGCTTACATTGGCGTGTTGGTCGATGACTTGGTGACCGCTGGAACCGACGAACCCTATCGCATGTTCACCAGCCGCGCCGAATACCGCTTGCTGCTGCGACAAGACAATGCGGACCGTCGACTAACCGCAGATGCAGACAGATTGGGTTTGATCGGCGCGGATCGTCGTGATCGCTTTGCCGAAAAGATGCGACAAGTTGATCGTGGGATCGAATTGTTAAAAGCAACTCGAATCAACAATACCTCCGGCGACGTTTACATGCGTCGTCCCGAGGTGGATTGGGAAGTAATGTGCGGTCATACCCCAGGGTTGGATCAGATCGAAGCATCCGCGGCGCAGCAGTGTTTGTACGATTTGAAGTACCAGGGTTACATCAATCGTCAAAAAGCGGAGGTTGAAAAGCAACATCGTCTGGCTGGCAAGCGAATTCCACCGACATTTAACTACGAAAAAATAGGCTCGTTGCGAACCGAAGCTCGCGAAAAATTGTGCAAGGTTCGGCCACAAAGTATGGATCAAGCCAAACGCATCAGCGGTATCACCCCAGCCGACTTAGCGTTGGTGTTGGCACATCTGGAAGCCAAGTAAGCTGAACAATTTGCGTCGCGTTCAAATGCCCGCGTCATTGCGAGCGTTCCCCGGCTACGGCAGTTCCCGTGAGTTGGGTGCTTTAGCGAAAATAAAATCTGCGGTTCTAACAGAAAGTCGCTTAAATCAATGTTTCACTTGGACTTACGTCAAACGAATCGATCTTGACCGAGTGGGGGAATACGATAGAATCCGGCAAACAGGCAAGCTTGGAAAGGGAGAGGGGCTTGGAGCTTCTTGTCGCCTGCGGCCTTAACGCAGTCTAGCGCGGTAAAGTGCTAGTGCGTTGGGACGGCAAGTTTGCTAATGGAGGGCCATTGGTGAATTACCAAGTGTCCGCTTTGGATGGATTCCATCGGTTTGGAATCGTCCCCTGACTAGACGGTTTCCCTCCGTCTTTAGGTCCGGGGCCAAGGCATCGGTTCACATCGTGACGTCTCGTCGTGTATGTAGCGGCGTCCCGACAAGCAGGGAGGATGGTTCTGACATGACCACGAAAACGGTCTTTACGACAGGCGAAGCGGCCAAGATCTGCAAGGTCAGCCAACAAACGATCATTCGTTGTTTCGACAATGGATCTTTGAAAGGGTTTCGCGTCCCCGGCAGCAAGTTTCGACGAATTCCTCGTGAACAGCTTTATATGTTCATGAAAGACAATGGGATTCCGACCGATGCTCTGGAAAGCGGCAAAAAGAAGCTTCTGATTGTCGATGACGACCAGGATTTGGTTGATCTGATTCAAGACGGTTTCCAGCGTGACGGGCGATTTGAAATTCGCACCGCCAACAATGGTTTCGATGCCGGAATGGGTGTCAAAGAGTTTCGACCTGACTTAGTCGTGCTCGATGTCATGCTTCCCGATATCAACGGAAAAGAAGTCTGCCAACGCGTTCGCAATGATCCCACGATGGATACGGTTAAAATCCTGTGCATTTCGGGGATGGTCGAACACAATAAAGTGGATGCCTTGAAGGCTGCTGGTGCCAATGACTTCATGCAAAAACCTTTTGCAATTGACGACTTGGTGCTTCGAGCTTGTGGCTTGCTAGAGATGGAACGTGGGGTCGTCAATTAAGGCCCCGATTGACCTTGTTCAGTCTAATGACGGCGGCGATTCGATCGTCATTTGCAATTTGCCGGTGCCCAGGACGGAATCGATGAGGTGGCTTCCCTGTATCAGACGCGGGTCAGATCGTTGGTGGTTGCCTCGCTCGGCCGTTGCGGCCGATGTGATTGCAATGATCATGCTGGGCCACGGCAGCGGGGTTGATCGGTTCAAACAACCGGTCACCGAAGCATTGAAGTCCGATCCATCTTTGTTTCTGTACTGCGCCTTGTCGTGCTCCGGCGAAACCAGCAGTCAGTCATCTTTCACAGTCGCCAATCTAGCGGACTGGTTGATAGCGAAGGCTGTTGAATGTTTTTCCAGTGGTGATGCGATGATCGCGTCGCCAAGTCCAAGCGATGAGCACCGGCAGCGAATTCAGAAGCTAAACGAGCACTACCGGACGTTGCCCATTTCTCAATGGATGGACGATGCCGTGCTTTGGTTAGAAGCCTTTGGCCCCAAGGTATCCGCAGCTTGGCAGCAACAATGGCCGACCATTATCGTTCCCACCAACGGGGTCGTCACCGCCGATGAATCAGCATCAGGGTTGGACCCGCTACAGCAGTTAGCCCGGACAATCCAGCGTTTGCAGTCGATGGACAATGCGTTCGATGCACGGCTGAAGAAAAGCAAGCTCGGAGCCATTAAACAATTGGCTTATGGTTTAAGTCACGAGATTAACAATCCGTTGGCGAATATCTCCACTCGGGCACAATCGCTGCAACGCGACGAAGATGATCCTGCCCGCGTGGCGACGCTGCAACGAATCATTGAACAGGTTTACCGTGCGCATGAAATGATTGCCGACCTGATGTTTTACGCCAATCCTCCGGATGCCGAACGCAAGCCTTCTCAACTAAGTTCACTGATAGAACAGGTTGCCGATTCATTTCGTGAACAAGCCCAACGTCAATCGATTCGATTGGAATTGAGTCTTCCTCAAAGTTTGGCTTATCGAAACGTTGACCCAGCAATGATAAGCGAAGCCATTCGAGTTCTGATTCGAAACGCAATGGAGGCGATCGGATGTCAGGGCACGATTGTGGTGTCGCTGGTCGAACAGGATTCGTCAACGCAAATCCACGTCGCCGATAGCGGCCCAGGATTGTCAACTGAAGCTCGCGAGCACGCCTTCGACCCCTACTTTTCCGGTCGAGAAGCTGGCCGAGGGTTAGGTCTGGGGTTATGCCGAGCCTACCGAATCGCACAATTGCATCACGCCGAGATTTCCTTGGCCGGTGGCCCCGCAGGGTGTGTGGCGACGATCACGCTTCGCGACGTTTAGCGATTCGATATCATCGCATCGGCTAAAGCCTAGACTCCAGCACTCCAGCCACTGCGGATTCTCCCCGCCTAGCCGCGTGGTGCTCTCTGGTTGATAATCCTGGCACCTGATCCGATTTACGACTCTTGGACGACGTGTGCATGCTTGATTCCGTCTCTGAAATACTACGACTTCAATCCGATGGCGAAGCGTCCGCGGTGGACATCGCAACCGCGGCGTTAGATCGCATTGAAGAGGCCGATGGTGTTATCAATGCCTTCACGCATTTGAATCGAGAATCGACGCTTGCCGCTGCGGCGGATGTTGATCGCCGTCGCACCGCTGGTCAGCCGATCGGGCCGTTGGCTGGTGTTCCCGTTGCGGTCAAAGACGTGTTGTGTACTCGCGATATGCCGACGACTTGTTCGTCTAAGATGCTGCGGAACTTTCATCCGCCCTACGACAGTGGCGTGGTTGAAAAATTACGTGCCGCTGATGCCGTGATTGTTGGCAAGACCAACATGGACGAATTCGCGATGGGAGCGTCGACCGAAAACAGTGCGTTTGGTGTCACTCGAAACCCTTGGGACACCACGCGAATCCCCGGCGGCAGCAGCGGCGGTGCAGCGGCCTGCGTCGCGGCAAGCATGGTACCAATCAGTTTGGGGACCGATACCGGCGGATCGATTCGGCAACCCGCAGCAATGTGCGGGGTCACCGGTTTAAAGCCTACCTATGGTCGCGTTAGCCGTTACGGATTGATTGCATTCGCCAGCAGTCTGGACCAAGTCGGCCCCATCGGATGGTCGGTCCGGGACATTGCACCACTGATGGAGGCGATTGCGGGGCATGACAAGCGAGATTCAACGTCAATTAATTTGGACGTTGGTTCTTACATCAATGCGACTAGCGGAACCGATTTGACAGGAATGAAGATCGGCATGCTTCGTGAATCGATGGAGGCTGAAGGCGTCGATCCGGTCATTAATGACGCAGTGAAAGAAGCAGCCAGAGTGTTCCAGGAAGCCGGTGCAGAGTTGATCGAAATCAATCTGCCACACAGTGAATACTGGGTACCGACCTATTATGTGATCGCACCGAGCGAGGCCAGCAGCAACCTATCCCGTTACGACGGGGCACACTACGGTCACCGCGCTGCCGATATTGAATCTGGTGCAGAGCTTGGTCCGTTGGTGACCACTTATTGCCGCAGCCGAGACGAGGGTTTTGGATCGGAAGTCAAACGTCGAATCATGTTAGGCACGTACGCCTTAAGTGAAGGTTACGCGGACGATTATTACAACAAAGCGTTGAAGGTGCGACGTTTGATCAAAAGCGATTTTGATGCGGCTTTTTCGCAGGTCGATTTATTGCTGGGGCCCGTCACACCCACAGCAGCATTCCCACTTGGTTCAAAAGTAGACGATCCCATTCAGATGTATCTTTGCGACCTGTTTACGACCGGAGCAAACTTGGCCGGGATCCCAGCATTGTCGTTACCTGCTGGCAAAGATGGCGATGGATTGCCGATTGCAATTCAATTACAAGCACCAGCAATGGAAGAGTCGCGTTTGCTATTTGCAGGTTCTGTCTTTCAGCAGGTAACAGATCATCACAATCAGCGTCCCACGACCCATACAGGAGCCCAGTCATGAGCGATGGTTATCCTGCGAAAACGGTGATTGGACTCGAAGTTCACGTCCAATTAAAAACCCAGACGAAACTTTTCTGTGGATGCAGTACTGCGTTTGGTGCTGAACCGAACACGCAAGTATGTCCGGTGTGCCTTGGTTTGCCCGGTGCCTTGCCGGTGATGAACGAAACCGCGATTGACTTATCGGTGAAAGCAGGGCTTGCAATCGATTGTTCGATACCGCCGACGACCAAGTGGGATCGCAAGCAGTACTTTTATCCCGATTTGCCCAAAGGTTATCAAATCAGTCAGTTCGACTTGCCAATCTGTGCCGATGGCTTTATCGAGATCGATGACCCCGCCAATCCTGGTCAGATTCGCAAACTGGGAATCATCCGTGCTCACCTGGAAGAAGACGCGGGCAAGAGCATGCACGATGAAGGCTCTGGCAAAGGTGACACCAAAATTGACCTCAATCGATGTGGCACGCCACTGTTAGAGATCGTCAGCCAGCCCGACATGCGATCCAGTGACGAAGCGAAGGCGTACTTGAATGAATTGAAACTTCGCATGACTCACCTGGGTATTTCGGACTGTGAAATGCAAGAAGGAAGTCTGCGAGTTGATGCGAACGTCAACTTGCACATTGATGTGGATGGCAAGAACGTTGCCACGCCGATTGTCGAAGTCAAAAATATGAACTCGTTCCGTGCGGTCGAGCGAGCGATCCAGTACGAGATCGACCGTCAGTATGATTTATGGGAAGAGACTGGAAAGACAATCCAAGACGAAGCCAAGACGACACGCGGCTGGGATGACGAGTCTGGAAAAACCTTTCTTCAACGAGAGAAAGAGGAAAGTGCAGACTACCGCTATTTCCCCGATCCCGATCTGCTGCCCATTCGTTTGCCTCGCGATCGAGTCGAAGCGATTCGTACGTCGTTGGGCGAAATGCCAGCGCAGATTCGCCAACGGCTGCAAGGACAGTACGGCATTAAGCCCTACGATGCCGATGTCATCGTCAACCAGGGCGTGGCAATGATCGCGTACTTTGAAACCGCCGCGACCGCTTCGGGCGATGGAAAGCGAACCAGCAGTTTCATTCAACAAGACGTCATGCGATTGATGAACGAGCGGTCGATTGGCATCGAAGATTATCCTGTCGCCGCACCATCGCTAGGTGACTTGCTGGGACGCGTCGCCAAGGGGGATCTCGATAACGGTCGTGCTCGTGATGTGCTTGCCCACATGGTCGACAAGGGCGGAAGCGTCGGTGTGAGTGTTGACGGTGCGATCAAGGATCTTGGGATCGAGTCGGTTGATGGTAGCGAAATTGAAGACCTTTGCCGCGAACTGCTGACGGAGAACCCGTCGGTGGTGGCCGATTATCGCGATGGCAAGAAACAGGCGGTTGGTTCGTTGATCGGACAAGCCAAGAAACGAAACGCCAATGCGAACCCGCAAGTCGTGCGGCAAACGTTGATCCAGTTGATCGAACAGGAGTAGGCAGCGATGCACGCATTCCTTCGTTTAGCCGCGTGCCCATCGGGCCGCGCCTGCTCAATGTGCCGCGTGTCCTTAAGAACGCGGGGCGATGCCCGCGCGGTTTAACGAGATGAATTCAATCGACCGGCAGGTGAAAAACGACTTCGGATTCGCCGCGATCCTTCTTGGCGTTTTTGCGATCGTCGTTTGGTTGTTGCTAATGCCCGTTCTTCCGGCGATTGCTAACACAACGATGCATCGTTTTCATCTTTGCAGCAGTAACTTTGCCGTCTTTGCGGCGCAATTCCCGATTCCGGCTATGTACAACTTCGCAAATCAAACCAAGGTTTCCGATGTTCCGCCTGGTTTTATTGATCCATTCTTCGCGGGCCTTGATACAGAAGATTCGTTTCGTTACATCAATCACTTTCCCGCTCGTGACGCAACTTTTTCAATTGGGCGTTATAAGAATTTGCGAGACGGAAAAGACCACTGGTTCACACTGCGATCCAACTACCGAGGTCAGGAGTTGGAAACTGAGTTTCGTTTGAAGGCGGTCGCCAAGTGGCAATACGAGCTACAGCGGATGTCGGCACGGTGACTGATTTGCCAACGACGAAAGGTTTGTTGAATCGGCGTGTGTCATTTGCCTATCGCGTCGTTCAATTCTGTCTATTGCTGTCGTTGCTCTGGAAATGGGAATTCTTTCGCGGATCGATGGAGATCTACGACGGGATTTCTGTCCAGGATGATTTCTTCCCAGAATTGCTTCGATCCAACACAGTCTTGTTTGGATCGTTTGCTTGCGTCATTGCGTCAACGATTTTAGCGATTTTGGTCAGCCGATCGTTCGTGCGGCATCTAATGTGTGCGTTTTCTTTGATCGGCCTGACGGTGCTTTGTTTGCATCAAGGCAGCTACAACGACGCTACGTTCACGACGGCATGGTGGACATCGGTTTGGTCGTGGTGGTTCGTCAACCGAATGCACCGCGATGCCCCAGATGTCCTGCTAACCAAAGCAGCATTCTTGTCCCGCTGCATCATTTCAATGATCCTGCTCGGCGGCGCGGCGGGAAAGTGGACGTCGGAGTATTGGTCGGGGGAAGTCTTGCATGACATCTATTTTGTCGACCGAAACTTCTGGACGTTCAACTGGCTTCGTGAACGCTACGACGCTGAATCGCTGCGAGAAATTGCGACAATCTACAGCCGATGCGTCGTTGTGATTGAAACTGCTTTCGGTCTGACTCTATGGGCGATGCCCGCCAGAATCGCTGCGGTCGCGGCGATCGTACTGCTAACATCGATCGCTGTATTTTCCAACTTCCTGCTGTTTTCAGTGCTGTTGAGTTTGATCGGTCTGGCAGCAGTCGGGCTGTTCGTTGTGAGAACGTAGGCCGAATGGAGCCAAAGCGACATCCGGCATGTGTGTTGCGGGGATTGCCGGATGTCGCTTCGGCTCCATTCGGCCTACGACAATACTGCACTATGCAACAGCTACAGCACACCCTTGGTGCTTGGCACGGCGTCGCTTCTGGGGTCACTTTCGGCTGCCATTCGGATGGCTCTTGCGACGGCTTTGAAGACGCATTCGGCGATGTGGTGGCCGTTGCGTCCGTGGTGCAGGACGACGTGTAGGTTGCAGTTGGCGTTGGCGGCGAAGGATTGCCAGAAGTGTTCGACAAGTTCGCTATCGAACGTGCCAATCTTCTGCGCCGTGATCGGTGCGTGATATTCGAATGCGTAGCGTCCACCCAGGTCCACCGCTGCGGTGACCAAGCATTCGTCCATCGGTAGCGTGAAGTGTCCGTAGCGGCGAATGCCGGCCCGGTCGGCCAGTGCTTCGTGAACGACTTGGCCCAATGCGATGCCGATGTCTTCAGCGGTGTGGTGATCGTCAACGTGCAGATCGCCTTTGGCGGTGACATCCAGATTGATCAGTGCATGTTTGGCTAACAGGTCCAGCATGTGGTCCAGGAATCCGATGCCGCTTGATCGCGTACCGCTTCCGTCGCCATCAAGATTGATGGACAGCTTGATATCGGTTTCGCCGGTTTTGCGGTGAACGCTTGCAGTGCGGCTCATGTGAATCTCTCCAGCATCATTAAACAGGCATCGATTTGGTCGTCAGTCCCCACGCTAATCCTTAGCCCGTCGCCCCAGTCGGGAAACTGCATGTATCGAACCAAGATTTGGTTCTTCTTGAGATATTCGTAACGACTTTGATGATTACCATCGGGGTGCTGGCACCAAACAAAGTTGGCGTGCGACGGTGTGACGACGAATCCCATCCGGGTCAAACGGGTCTCCATTCGTGTTCGGGTGGCGTTTAGCGTCGCGACAATGTCCCTAAGCCAGTCTTGGCTGGACACCGCCGCGGTTGCCGCAGCAATCGAAATGGCGTCGCAATTGTAGCTGTCTTTGATCTTGGATAATTCGGCGACAACATGCGGTTGAGCGACCAGGAACCCGAAACGCATGCCTGCCAAACCGTAGGACTTGCTAAGCGTTCGTGTCACCATCACGCGTTCATTTTGCTGAACCAGATCCAGGCAGTTTTCATTCGCAAAATCGACGTACGCTTCATCAACGACCAGCGGGCAGTCAAGCGAGCTGGCGATTGCTTGAACCTCATTTTTGGGAACCAATGTTCCACTGGGGCTATTAGGGTTGGGGAGCAAAACCAAACGCAAGTCATCTTCGTTTTTTCCAAACGCAGCTGGCAACTTCCAGCCATCTTCAAACGTTGTTTGTTGCCACGCGGCACCTTGGATATCGGCGAGCGTTCGGTACAAGATGTAACTGGGGTAGGGCAGTCGCAGGTGTTGTCCCTCGCCGACGAAACCGCGAACCAGGATTGTCAAAATTTCATCGCTGCCGTTGCCCGCCAGGATCCATTCAGGTCCGGGCAGGCCGAGTGCATCCGCTGCGGCTCTGCGAAACGCTGTTGCAACGGGGTCGGGGTAACGG
>CAYVAN010000134.1:0-12515 GCA_964449225.1 uncultured Rhodopirellula sp. | reverse complement strand
TCTCTCAATCATGCCCAACGCACCCTGAACTGCGCTTCGCTTGTTCCGGCCTACAACTACATCTACATCCACCCACGAATTTGAAAATGCGCTAGCCAGCGACGCGATTGAATTCATCGACGTTGCCAGTCGCCAATGTCAGGTCGTGAGTAAGGCAAATCGCGGCGATCTGCAAATCGTAGGGGCCGATTACCGTTTCCAAAGGTCGCCTTGATAGCCCACTAACACTCAGCTCGGTCTTAGTGGCGAATGAGCGTTCGGGCGTTAAACAGTGCCGATTGTTCCGATCGCACCGGACATGCGGTTTGAATGCATTCGATGTACCGCCTTTGGTTGCACGTCGCAAGTTAGAACGTTCGATGTTCCAAGAGTGATTGAATCGAGCCTAAATCAACGTCTTGCAGTTTGTTACGCGGCCCTGACCGTGGTGGTGTTGTTTGGATTTCCAAAGGCAGGCATCTATGTCGGCAACATCCCCTTCACCTTCAGCTACGCACTTGTTGGTCTTACAGCAGTATTCGAGTTGATTTGCTTGGCAAAGGCATCCAGTAGAAAACTGCAAATGCAATACGCTTGGCTTGGGCTACTGATCGGAATGCTTGCTCTTCTGGAACTTGCATGCTTTCGGATTTACGGAATGAAATCGCTTGGCGTGACCGTATCCGTCCTGGTCATCACCATCGCGATGCCAGTCTTGTCGATCCTGATGACCTTTTGGCTACTCCGTATTTTAGGTATCGATCGACTGATTCGATGCCTGCGTTGGGCTTTGATTCCAGTATTCGTTTTTGGTTTCATTTCGTTCTTGATCTACAACCTTACTGGCAAGGTCATCGGAATTCCGTTCATCACGACAACAGGCAGTGACATCACTCTGGTTGCCGCTCGACACAATCTGCGTGGAACCATCATCAAAATGTTTTCGACCTACAACAACGGAAACATCCTCGGGATCAACCTGCTGTTATGGGGGCCGTTAATTGCAGTCGGTTCGATTCGATTTAGCACCGCCTTTCGGCTCCTTTGCGTTGCCACACTTTCTAGGTCGGTTTGGGCTGGTTTGGTTTTGCTAGAACTGTCCCGAGCCGTTTCCGAACGGTCCTATCGACGGATCCTGCAAACCGTTTTCGGAATGATGCTGCTGTTAGCAGTGGTGGTGATTGCTTCCTATCTAATTGGTCGTGATCCCTATCAATTTTTGCTGGATAAGGATCTTGGCGGACGTGTGTCCAACTTGCAGAACGATTTGGATGTTATCAGCAGCAAGCGAATCGGATGGGATAGCGAAAGCGTTCCAGCGGCAGCTTGGTTGGCGTTTGGGCCGGTAGGCATGTTTTTGATATCGATCGTTTGGCTTTTCCCTGTCTTTGCCGGCGGCAAAACCAAGGTGCAAATCACGGCAAGGATCAGCATGGTTGTGTATCTATTGGTCGCGATCGTCGAAGGCGCATTCATTTTAGTCCCAACGCAGGCGGTCTATTGGTTCATCGCATCCTTGGCGATGGCTTCACCTGACGCAACGGTGCTTCAAGAATCATCCGACGAAGCCCAAGCAGTCACTGCCGATCCGGTGGACGCGGCCCCGGTGGGAAGTCGAGTGTTTGCATGAACAGCAGGAGGATCCTGATTTGTTCGATGGCCTACCCGCCCGATACGCTTGGCGGTGGCGAGATTTCAACGCGGCTTCTAGCAGAATCCTTGGCCGACCTCGACGCAGACGTGTCGGTGCTGACGATGACCGATGGCGAAGCAAACGTGACCGTGCAGAATGGCGTGTCGGTGAATCGAATCACCTGCCCCAACGTTTACTGGGCACTTCACTCTGGCAATCAACCGCTGCCGAAAAAATTGCGTTGGCATCTGTGGCAATCCTTGGGTTCTTCCATCGCACCACGAATCAAGCAGGCTGTCTCAGACGTAGATCCCGATATCATTCACACTAGCACCATCGAAGATTTTGGTGCAAAGTTCTGGTCGTGGGCAAAGCAAAACGGTTACACGACCGTTCACACGCTAAGAAGCCAATGCCTGCTCCATCGTCGTGCCAATATGTACGACGCGAAGCGAGACGTCGAGTTAAAGCCTGACTTGTTATCGAACCCCAAGCGGCGTCACTCTCGCAACGTCGACGGAGTCGTTGGGATCAGTCACGATATTTTGAATCGCCATCTCAAGTATCGCTTCTTTGCTAATTCTAAAACGACGGTGATCGGAAACCCATTTGAAGGAACCGCTGGCGATTTCCGAATCGCCAGCGACGGTCCGATCCGGCTTGGTGTGCTGGGGCGAATCGAACCCGACAAAGGAATTGAGCCATTGATTTGCGCCCTTCGATATTTGGAATCCAAAACCCGCTGGGAAATGAAAATCGCTGGGAAAGGCGATCTACGATTCGTAGATCATATAAAACAGCGTAGCGAAGGTTTGCCAATCGATTTTCTGGGATGGACTGACAGTCGAGAGTTCCTAAGGAACCTGGATCTGCTGATCATTCCCTCGCGATGCATGGAAGCATTCGGTCGCGGTGTGGTCGAAGCTTTTAGCGTGGGCACCCCAGTGCTGTGCCTGCGTCGAGGCGGACTTCCGGAATTGATTACCCAAGGTGTCACCGGGTGGGTATTGGATCAATGGAACGAAAGTGCCGTGGAAATGTGCATTGAAAAGTGCCGGAACCTATCGCCTGATCCGATGATCGAGAAAGCTCGACAATTCAGCACTCAAAAAATTGCTAGCCAATACCTGGATTTTTACAATCAACTTTTCGCACAAGCTTGATTCGATTGCCCCGTCCCAGATCCACACGCCCACACGCCCAAGTTAGCAAAAACTGGGCTTGGCTGATGGCCAAGAAATCGACGATGTTACGTCTCCGAACAAACTTAGAAATGCTTTAAACCAATGACGCTTGCACCAAATCCTACCGACCGACCGATCGCCTGGATTGCTACGGACTCCTACGGAGGCGGCAGCGAGGTTTGGATGCGGCGTCAAGCAACCTCGCTAAACGAATTTTCCGTTCAAGTTACAACGCATCGATTGGCTGGCAATTTCCTGGATGATGGCACTGTTCCAATCCATGGGGTCCAAGGAAACTGGCTCGTCCCAAGAACATCGCCGCTACGCTGGGGTTACAAAAGCCTGCTGGGACGTTTCAATCCGGTTATTTCGGGGGCGGAGATGAGCCCTGCGGAAACGCGGTGGTGGGTTGATTCGATTAAGCAACATCGTCCTTCGGTTTGCGTCGCTCAATTCGGTCCGATGGCACTTCATCTGCTACCGATCATGAAGTCCGAAGGCGTGCCGCTGGTCGCCCATTTTCACGGACATGACGTAACCGCGTGCTTGAAACAACGTGGTTACGCTAAACGTCTACGAGAAAACTTGACCCAATTTGATGCTTGTGTGGTCGTCGCGGACTATCAGCGATCAACTCTGATGGATCTTGGGGCAAACCCAAATCAAATTCACGTGATTCCTTGCGGGGTTCCAATCCCGTCAGAGGTGGACCGAACCGATCACGCGCATGATCAATGCCGATTCCTTTCAGTTGGAAGGCTAGTCGACAAGAAGCGGCCCGATGCCACCTTAGAAGCGTTCGCACAAATGCCAGATGTTGGTTCGGCAACACTAACAATGATTGGTGATGGCCCCATGCGAAAAGTCTGTCAGCGAATCATCGATCAACAAGAGATAGGCGATCGTGTCAGGATGCTGGGGGTTTGCCCATCCGAGCAGGTTCTTTCTGAGATGCAATCTGCTGATGTCTTCGTGCAGCATTCGGTCAATGGACCTGACGGAGACCGAGAGGGGTGGCCGGTCGCGATTGCGGAAGCCGCGTCGTTTGGCCTGCCGATCGTCGCTACGCGCCACGCGAGTATTCCGACACAGGTCATCGACCAGGAAACCGGCTTATTGGTTGACGAACACGATGTCGCTGGGATGTCCAACGCGATGAATCAGCTGGTTTGCGATCCCGATCGTCGCCAGATAATGGGAGCACGAGCGCGGCAGCACATCTCCAATACGTCTTTGGAAATACAACTATCGCGACTTCAGTCAGTGATGAAAGACTGTATTGTTCGGCATCAGTCAGAATCAAAAGCCGCGTGATCGGGCGATCAACCTAAGTGCTTCAACACGGCTTGTGACAGTTCATTCGGACCTGTCGTCGGCGGAACCCGAACAAGCTTTGGCGTAACGCCCTCAAACGCTGACTTTAATATCTGCGAAGTTTGCAAAAGCGTCGTTTCGACGCTGGGCATTCCAATTTGCAGCCCCCCAGCCCGGCTCGCGTTATTGATCTCCGCAAACGGACTTAACTCATGCAGCAATGTTGCCGTCATGCGATCGACGGCTAAATCAAGATCCAACGGATGGACTTCAACGGACGAACATTCAGCACGTTCCATCAAGAACAATTCACTCGCCTTGGCTGACGTTCCTACTTGGGATTCGCCCAAGAAGTGTTCGGCCGACAAGCGACGACGCACTCCCTTGACGCCTCGCAATCGTCGCCGAATCGACCACGACAAACGATCGGCAATTTTTCGATCCTTCATCAATGCATTGGCAAGCATTGGTTGGCCAATCAAGTTGTACGCGTAAATTTGCATTCGCTTGGGATGTCGGTAAAGCGTGCCGTCAGCACTGACAAGCGCCAAGTCATCGCTTAGATAACTCCATCCCTGTTCGGTGACGAGTTTCAAAACTGATGTGGTTTTGCCGACGCCGCCCCAACCGGCAATCACAACGCCACGTCCGTCCCGAGTCATGCTGCTGGCATGCAGGTACGTTTGATCCTTTGCGATCTGAGTCGACTGACTCACGTGGTCAAAAACGCTGTACATAAAATTCTTGGCCAGCGTTTCTGTCTTGGAAAGGTAGTTCCAATCGCGAAATCGTTCCCAACCTTCGCGCAGCGGTCGCGTCGAATGCTGATTGTGCTGGTGCATCGAATGTGTTGGCTTTAAGTCCACATTCAAACACTCGCCCGTGCGAAAAACCTGATAGTCAAGTCCCGATTGCTCGACTGCAATCTTGTCTTTCGCGATCTTGTAGGGTGGTAACAGCGTGGGTGATTGGATCGCAGAAAGCGAGTCAACCCAACGAAATACAAGATCGGGCTTCGAGTCGCTGTCTGTGCGAATCGACTGAAGTTCTTCTCGGACCAGTTCAGCGATAGGACTGCTTCCAAGAACTGAAAATCTCATCCGTCCCAGTAAAAAATCACTCACGGAGTTGCTCCTGGCTTGGGTGAGATTGCGCGGACCGCAGTCGTTGATGATGGTTTCGATGCACGGTGAATCACGGCACGCACCATCGATTGTAGGTCACCAAGGACCGATCGGCCTCGCTGGCAACTGCCCAAAATCGAAACCCAAGTGACAAACGCAACCATGGGAACGATGACGCAAATCGCCACCGAGCTTAGATTCAAATATCGAAGTGGAAGGACCGCCAGCCCAACCAGTAAGCCACAAGTGATCGGTAGCATCGCTGATCTGACAACACTTCCGACTCGAACGGGCCCACGACGGCATGACCACCAAAGCAGCGCGGGCGTTCTGATCAGCACGCCACTGATCGCGTAACCAGCAGCGACACCAACCGCCCCCCATGGAAGCCCGATGACAAACGACACAATCGAAACAGAGCTGGCAAAAATCCCCCAATGAAGCAAATCACGGTGTCGACGCTGAGTAATCAATAGCCATCCCAGAGTATTGGATAGCGGCTGCAGCAAGCCAGCGATTGCTAACCAACGAAAGATTTCAATCGATGGCTCCCATTTAGCACCAAGCAAGACGACGATTAAGGTATCCGCAAAAAGAAATAGCACGACGCAACCAGGAACGGTAAAAATCAGCAGCCTCTCTGAAATCGCTTCAAACGCACGGCGATAAGAAGACGGTTGATCCTGCAGCCTGGATAAGCTCGGAATCGCCACACTGCTAAGCGGATGGGCAATCTGTTGCAAAGGCAGCATCATCAAGGAATAGGCGGTGCAGTAGTATCCAAGCGACTGCGATCCTAAGAAACGACCAATCAACAAATTGTCCGCTTGTCTTGCCAAATAATTGATTGCCGAACTGACCGACAAGGTTGTTCCAAACTTCATCAGTTCTGATATCTCGGAAAACTGAAAACGCCACTTGGGTTTCCACGGGCTCGCAATCCAGAGGCAGCCCGTGATTCCAATTGCTTCGACAAGAGGTACCGCACACAGCGACAAATAGGAACCAGTGATCGCTGCTGCAATCATTGCGATCGTTTGACCGACGACGAAGGCGATCAAGCGAGTTACCGAGACAATTTCTAGCCGTAGTTGCCGACGCAAAAATGATTCATGTTGCAGCGACAAACCGCCAATCAAGGTCACCAAAGAATAAATCATTGCGATAGGAACCAGTCTTGGTTCGCTGTAGAACCAGGACAATGCGGGTGCCCCAACCAAGATCAAGCTTGCCAAAAACAGCGACGCACCGACCGTTAACCAGAACATCGAATCCAACTGCCGATGGCTGATTTCACGATCTTGAATCGTAGCAGTCGAAAGTCCCAAGTCACGAAAAAGATACAGCATTCCGGTCACCGCCGTGACCATCATGACCAGGCCAAAGTCCTCCGGCGCTAGCAGTCGCCCAAGCGCGGCAGCGGACATTAATGTCACCAGCATACGAATAGCCTGAGTGACCGCTGTGAATCCACCGCCACGAATCGAGCGAGATTGAAGCTCGCTACGAGTTAGCTGATCTTCACTCACGTGGTCACCGATTGCGTGCCAGCAAGAACATCGCTTTTGGCTTCCGGGTCAGACTCGATCGCTGGTCTCGAAACACAAAAGGAAAAGCCAACCGGGAACTTTCGCAAATAGTTGGAACGTTCAAATTTGATTCCAATGCGTTTCGCAAAGTAGTAAAGGTACTCTGGCCACCGCACAACCAACGTGATCGCTGCGGGAATCGATTGCCCCAGATAACGCTTTGATAGTTCGACTGGCGCAAGTGCCAAATGGGTAGCGCTGATCGCTGCGACGCCGACCAAGTCACCCACGTATTCAACACGGATTTCTTCAAATCCAGTTTCCCTAAACATCCGTTCCAGACAAAACGATGTGTAGCGATGGTAATCGTAAGGCGCTTCGTGTTCGTAGATCGCGAAAGGAACCGTACCGATCAAATGGCCGCCCGGTCGCAGCACTCGATAGATTTCGGACAAGACTGTCTTCGGCTGATAGACGTGCTCTAAGACTTCCGTCAAAACGACACAATCAACAGATTGATCGTCCATCTCGATGCTGGATTCGCCAATGAGAACGTCTGGCACAGCGGCGTGCGTCGAATTGGTGGCCGGGTAATCCGCAGCAATGTACCGCGTGAAGAATCCGTTCAGCATTTCTTCGTAGGGCCGATCGCCCGATCCATAATCCAGCACCACCGCGCCCTGATCGTTGGAAAACTTATTCGTCAGGTTTTGCCGAAACTTCTCAAATTTCATCACCCGAGAAACCGGTTGGCGAAACACCGAGTACCCGAAGCCACTGCGCGACTTAGTCGGACGCAGCGATCGTGCCTCGGTGACTTTGTTGCTACCCATCACTTACTGCGAACCACCGGGAACTTGTACAAGACGCCTCATCGGAACTATCGTCATCATGGGAAAGAAACTTTCCCCATTCTTCGCAATCACATTCATGAAGCCAGGCTTGCGTTGCTAGCAATGCCGCCTTCACATCTCGCTGCCGGTGATCAACTTTGCGGGCATGTGGGTGATGCTGTTGAACCAATCTAGCTGCCATTGATTGTCAGCGTTGTTCAGTTTGGTGATGCTGCAGTTTTTAATAAAACCTAGCTGTGGTGCGTTGGCAGTGGGGACCATTTGGTGAAGCAGTTCCCGCAAGAATTGTGCATGGACCACCATCGCGACCACCAGCTCGGTTTCGGCATAGGTTTGATCAATTCGCTCGATCACCGATGCGACGCGAACCGAATGCTCTTGCTCTGTTTCGCGTTGTTTACCAAACCACCATCCCTGTTCGCTGATCGTTTCATCGGCGACACAGCGGTCATTGGGAAAATGATCGATGACGCCGGTTCGCCCCAATCCTGGTGCGCCTTGCTTTGCATCAGGGCCGAACCCCTGAAAGCACCCACCGCGTTCAAAGACGTCATGCCAGACTTCGACGGTATGGTCAGTGACGTCTGAAACATATCGCGTCGTTTGTAGCGTCCGTTTAAACGGGCTCGTGACCAAGTGATCGAACCTTAGGCTCTTCATCCAGCCCGCTAAGTGTTCCGCTTGCAAGTGCCCCACCGAAGTGATCAATGGATCTTCGACGCGATTGTGAACCGGACGAGTATTGTTTTGACTTTCGGCGTGACGGATCAGATAAAGCTGCATCGGTAGAGAACTTGCTTTCTAAGACTTGTGCAAAAGGCGTCTGCGAACGAAATCAATCATCATCCATTGACCGATCGCCATCAGTACCGGAATGGTAAAAAGCAAAAACTGGCCCAATCTCGCATTCGACACCAACGGTACGTCGTTTTTAATCAGAGCGGTCAAAATCGCCATGATCAACGAACCATTGATCAATAGCATCAACGCCGTGACCATCGCGGAACAAGTGGCAAATAGGCAGCCCGATGTTACGCGAAATGATTCTTGTTGGTGAGCCATTGTTTTGTGGGACAGCGAAAGCAGAAAAGTCATTTGGAATCGAAATCATCAATCACGCCACGAAACCATAATCCAGTAACCAGGCCATTCCCACCGGTGACAAATCCATCACGTATCAACGCCACCAAAACGCAGCGAATCCCGTCTCGATGAGAGCATTTTATAAATTGGTAAGGCGACGCCAATTCTCAAAATGGTTTGGTTTAATCATCTTGATCTGGGTCGCCGGGCGAGCGTCTTTTCAGCGTCAGAATGACTCGGTCGCCATCGACTTCGATTTGCTCGAACTTCTTCAACATGCGCGAAAGCTTGGCGTCCTCTTGGAATTTCTCGGCAAGATTCTGTTTCCGGATTCCAGCCATTACCGCTGGCGGGATCGGCTGCCCGGCGACCGTCGCGTCGACCAATTGGACGATCAATTCCCCCTCTTGCAAACTGACATCGAACTGTCCGGCACCGTTAAAGAACCGTCCCTCGCCACCAGGCACAAAACCATCCAGCGGTAAACTAAGCTCACCGGTAATGACACCCTGGTCAATCTTAACAAACAGCTTTTTTTTGAACCGCGGATGCCGGGAAATCAAAGCGTTCAAATCAGCTGCCGACAAAATCAACTGCTCGGGTGGGGAAACAGACGCAGACTTGCTTTCATTTTTGTTTTTAGATTTAGACTCATCAGCATTCGAGTCATCCGACTGCTCCGACTGCGTCGCATCCACAACCGATTCTTGATCGGCGACCTTCCCAACGTCGCCCTCGGCACTCTCTTGCTGCGACGCGAGCACTTGTTCAAACCTCTGCACCCGCGTTTCCAATTCAATCATCTTTTTAGCGTCGTATTCTTGCGACGGCAGAATCTGCGGCGTTTCCGACGTGAAACTTTTTACCTGCCGTGTGAAATAGACATACGTTCCAAAGCCAGCACAAAGAATCAGAAAGATCCCCGTGATGAAGACTGCCGAACAGCCATACAGCAAACAGCGACCCGAATGATCAGCAGCCACACCGTCGGCTGCGTCCTTGGCTGTGTTGTCCGCCGAATTGTCGCTATCCATCAATGCATCTTGTGAAAGAGTTCGAGCCGTAATGATCGTTGTTTTGGCGGGGATGG
The DNA here is from genome assembly GCA_964449225.1 of uncultured Rhodopirellula sp. Classification (GTDB taxonomy): domain Bacteria; phylum Planctomycetota; class Planctomycetia; order Pirellulales; family Pirellulaceae; genus Rubripirellula. Next base: position 2,725 of record CAYVAN010000134.1, on the reverse strand, counting down.
AAGAAAGCATAGTGGATTGGATACAATTTCCGAATGACCAAACCACAAGCAAACGAAATTGACCAATACGACTACGATCTCCCGCCGGAATTGATTGCACAGTCACCGATGTCCAACCGGACTGACGCTCGTTTAATGTTAGTCCAGCGATCAACCGGCGCGATTGACCATTACCATGTCCGTGACTTGCCTGATTTGCTGTCCGCAGGCGACACGCTGGTGATGAACAACAGCCGTGTCATCCCGGCTCGCTTGGTCGGATATCGCAGCGAAACTGGGGGACGTTGGCAGGGACTTTTCCTACGCAGCGACCACGAAACCGGTTTGTGGGAAATCTTGACCAAGACTCGCGGTAAACTGCGCCCTGGCGAAACCATCACCGTTCGCGACCGTGACGCTCGCGACGGGATGTTGTTGACCGTGGTGACGCGAACTGACGATGGCAAACTGCTGGTCAAGCCGTCGACGCCAATCGACATGGAGGAAACGTTTGCCAGCCCCGCTGATTGGCTGCACCGGTTCGGCCGAGTGCCCATTCCGCCGTACATTCGCGATGGGCAAATGGTCGATTCCGACGTCGTCGATTACCAAACCGTTTACGCCAAGTCCGACGGAAGCGTCGCAGCACCGACGGCGGGACTTCATTTCACTAAGACGTTGCTGGAAAAGGTCAGAGCCAACGGCGTGGGGACCGCCGAAGTCACGCTGCACGTCGGAATCGGAACCTTTCGCCCGATCGCAACCGAGACCCTGGACCAACACCAAATGCACAGTGAGTGGGGGCATATCGACGAGCCCACGGTCAACGAGATCACAACACGTCGAACACGCGGAAGAACGATCGCGGTGGGAACCACCAGCGTCCGAGTGTTGGAAAGCGCCGCTGCGGCGAGTGCCGGCGAGCTAAAACCCTGGAATGGCGAAACGAACCTTTTCATCCAACCGGGGTTCGAGTTCAAAGCCATCGACGGCTTGCTGAGCAATTTCCACCTTCCCAAAAGTTCACTGCTGGTGCTGATCAGTGCGCTCGCTGGCCGTGAACTAGCGTTGAAGGCCTACCGCGTCGCTATCGAAAATGAATACCGCTTTTACAGCTACGGCGACGCAATGCTGATCATTTAGAAGCATGGTGACCGTAGTGGATCTTTAAAGTTGACGCACCAAACCGGAACTCGGTGTTTGCAAGGTCATCACCAGCGTCGGTGCCGTTTGAAAGATTGATTTGCACGGGATACCAACGCATTCGGTTCGGAGGACCGAGCAGGATCCAACGCATTCGGTTCGGAGAACCGAGCGACACTCACTATACTGAGGCTACGCCCGTCACTGCCTTTGCTTCCCAGTCGGAATTATGACCATGCGATGTCCGCACCGACTTGTCGCGATCACCTCGATCTTTACCACCCTGTTTTTCTGCGCTACTTCCCTATCGAAAGTTCCGGGCAGACTGGACCGACGAGTGCTGGCGCGGCTGACCGGCAAATCAGAAATTGTTCGCCAACAAGCCACCATGGAGATCCAGCAATCCGCCCAATTCACCTTTCGCTATCTGCCAGAATTGACCGAAGCGGTAAAGACAAATTGCGAAGAACTCGAATCGAATTTGAGCAAAGATCAGCCCGATGGAATCGCGATGCCACCGATCAGCGTCATCAGCCAACTGTACCTGGTCGGATCAACCCATCGCGACAATGCTGGTGAGTGCTTAACCAAGCTTCTGGCGAATGATCACTCCGGCGTTTCAATGCTGGCCGCTGACGTGCTCGGTAAAAACAAGTTTACCGATTCAATTGAGGCAATCGCAAAGCTAAAATCAAACCCCGCATTTCAAACTTCATACGGTTACCGTTTCAACCTCGTCCGTTCGCTTGCACAAATGGACGATCCACTGGCGATAGAAATCTTGACTTCGTGGCGTGCCGAGTTCGACGGTAAACTAAGGCACGAAATCGACCAGTTGCTTGATGAAGTGCAAGAAGATGATTTTGCTGGCGACGTTGACCGCTACCTTGCTTGGAAAGAATCAATCGCCAGCCCCCAAACTGCTGATGCAATCGACGGTGATGCCAATGCCAAGAATGAATCGGCAAAAAAACCAACGATCGTGCTGCAGCCTTCAAACACATCCTCTGAATCACTGGATCGTTTGCGTTTCTCAAGAAAACGTCAGTACTACGGCATGGATCTGCATGCCAAACGCTTAATGTTCATCATCGACCATTCCGGCAGCATGGAAGAGTACTCAGCCGGTATGACTCGGTTGCAACGAGCCAAGGTAGAGTTAATCCGAGCGATCACGGACCTGGATCCTGAAACTGAATTTGCGATCATGTTCTATGAAACGGTCGTGCGAACTTGGCGAGAAAAATTGGTCATCGCCAGCGAAGAAAACAAACTGGAAGCAATCAAATTTATCAAACGTTTGCGTTTCGGTGACAAAACTAACACCTACACAGCACTTCGCAACTCGATTGAATACTCCGATGATCTGGAAGCCGTCTATTTGCTGACCGATGGACGCCCCACCGTCGGCCCAATCACCGCGCCAACGAAGATCGTTCATGACATCCTGCACCGTAATCGTTTCAAACACGTCAATTTCAACACCATCGGCGTGTCAGTCAGTGGTTCAACCGAAACGTTCCTAAAGACCTTGGCGTCCGAATCAGGCGGGGAATTCCGTTCGCTGCAATAAGGGATCCAGATGTAGGCCGGAACAAGTAAA
>CAYVAN010000133.1:0-12549 GCA_964449225.1 uncultured Rhodopirellula sp. | reverse complement strand
TGTTGAGTTTTCAGCCAAAACCGACGAAGCTAAAAAGGTGTCCGACACGAATGGCGTTGTCCACGCGGTTTTTGATGATTTGGGTGCCGCGATTGCTCGCTTTGCGCAGCATCGAAGGCCGCGATCCTTCGCGGTTCAGTTTTTGAGAGATTTGCCACCGATTGTTCAAAAGATAGATCGGCGTGATCGTTCTTGTCGGTATGATTGTCGGCGGCGTGACCTTCCTTGGCGTGGTTTGAACAAGATTCGGCCAAGGAAGGTTCATGCCCATTCTATCAACTCAATCGCGCCATTGCTTCGGCATCTTTCAGCGATCGATGATCCAGTCCAGTGAGCTTCCACTGTGCGACGTGCTCGATAGCTCCCTGATCGCCGATGCGTTCGAGGAGGACCATGTCGACTTTGGCAACGCCGATGAGGATGTCTTCACACCCGCCATCACCTTGTGGGCAATGGTTTCTCAGTTTCTATTTCAGGGAACGGGGCGATCTTGCAAAGCAGCTGCCGGACGGGTTGTTTCCCTCTTGGGACATACCAGGTGTCCGACACCTTTTTGGGTTCGCCGCGAGATTTGTGGGTGGCTCTTTTAGGCCCAATTGTTGAAAGCACGATGGAATACTACAGGAAGCACAAGAAGGGCCAACCAGAAAACATTGTTTTGCCGCTGGAGTTTTGCTCGCCGCATGGTCAGTGAAGTCATGCAACTTGCAAACAGAGATTTCTAAACGAGAGTTAAGCAGCCATCGACTGATGATTTGAAATTTCTGTTCTACGACTGCGAGTTTTCGATCACGAATGGACCATCCATCACTCGCTAGAAAACCAGACTAGGACAGTCGATGGCCCCATCGATTCATTCTATTTTGACTGCCGATTGTTTCCTGCTTACCGTTTGTCCTTGCGGCCTTTAGGGGCAACGTTCTGCGATTGCCTGGCCGCTCCTGACTCGCTGGATTGAAGACAATAGCGCAGGCAGCAGCAGTAGGTCGCCAACGAGCGCGGCAAATAGCATCCCCGCCAAAAGAATTCCAAACCGCACGGTGGGCAAGAATCCGCAAAACGCATAAAGAAAAATACTGCAGCCACAGATCACACTGGTTTGCACCATCGCCGACCCCACTTCTTTCATCGCGTTGCTTATTGCTTGGTCTGGATGCAGACCTAGGCGAAGATCGCGACGCCATCGGATAACAAAATGCAAGGTGTCATCAACGGCAATGCCTAACGCCAGGCTGGCGGTCATCAAGGACGCAACATCCAAATGTTGGTTTAGTAGACCGGCACCGCCGAGCACGACCAGGGCTGGGAAAAGATTTGGTAGCGCGCACACAAGGGTGATTCGAAGCGATCCCACGATCAAGAACACGACCACGGAGATCAAAACAAACGCCGTCGAATAGGTAAGCAGTAAATCCTTGCCAAACTGTCGGTCCACAAAGTCGAATAATACAAATTCACCCGTCACTTCGGCTTTCAGCGATTCCTTCGCAATGGGGCTTTCCGCATATTGCGTCTCGGCGATCAACTTCAACTGCGCTGAGAGTTCGGGGACGTCTACCGAGGAGAGGCCCGAATACCTGGCCGACAATCGCCAAGTCTCGGTGTCTTGCTTGGGATCAAGGTGAACCAGTCCGGCTTGTTCCCATCGCGGCTTCAATCGACGGAGTTTTTGCTTATCGATGACCACTTGCAACCCACGAAGCTGCTTGGTCAAAACTGGTGCAAAGGTGGCGCAGGACACAACGGATTCTATGCAGGTTTCTCGAACCATCCGTCGCTCAATCGCCTGGATCAAACGCAGACGCTTCAAATCGTTGCCCGCATCAGTGTTCCGGAACCTTAAAAGCACCTCAATGGAACTGAGTGGTCCCAATTGAGATTCGATGGCTTGGGCGTCTTGCAAAATTTGATGCCCTTGCGGAAAAAAGTTTTGCAGATTCCCGCCCGTCTTGATGCGCGGCACTCCGAGCATCCCAAGCATCATGACACCGATCAAAAACACGATAATCATAGTGCGTTTTTTGATCACCAGCGATGTGATCCGGTTCCCGCCAAGCCAATGATCCACCGGCGGGCGTGTAGCAGTTTCATATTGAATCCATCGCAGCGGCGGAAAAACCGTTAGCCAAGCTGGCAGCAACACCAACAATAGGCCACACGATGCGACGACCGACAGACTTCCAAAGACGCCAAACTGTTGCACGGGTCGGGTGCTGGAAAGCATTAGCGAGACCATTCCCAATGCCGTCGTCAGGCCACAAAGAGCAACGGGTTTGGCGCCTTCGGCCAACATTTGATTGACCGCATGATCGCTCCGATTGCGTAACGATCCCATGTCCTTGGTCAATGCGGATCGATAGTACGCCAGCAGATGCAAGCATCCGGAAATGTTTAGCAGCATGATCAACGTGGGTGACGGCCACAGGATCGCGTTTAACGATGCCCCTGAAATGAAAATCAGCGTAAAGCTCAGGCAGCCGGTGAAGATTCCAAACGCGTTGATGAAAATTGCAAGCGCCAAGTCTTTGATGAAATACAACGTCAGGCCGAATGCGACCAAGATGATCCACGGGACCATCTTGAAGGGTGACGATAATCCTTCTGAATCCAGGACGTAAAGATCGTGGCCTAGTCCCGCGAAACGAACTTGGGACACATCAATACCGGCCACTTTTAGCGCTTGGTCGACCTTCGCGAAGGCTTGCTGTCGATTGTTCCGGGCGGCGTCGTTTAGTTGAAATACGAGGCTATGAAAAGATCCTTTGGGGTCCACAAATAATCCGGCAGCTCGCCGCTGGACCTGTCCTGCATCAAGCCGAAGGTCTTCGTTTAAGTGTCGGAGCAGTTCATCGCTGGTGACCACATTCCGGAACCACCGCGTTGCATCTGGGCGTTTAAGAAGATCTGAAAGTTCTTGCAAACTGGAACGATCGTTTTGCTCCGATGGGGAGCAAGGAAACGCCATCAAGACGAATTCGCCAGGGCCAAAATTCTGCCGATAACGTGCGAACTGTTCCGCCTGAAATGATTCTGGATCGGCCCAGGCGGTAATCTCGTTGCGAAATCTTGCCGTGACCGCCGATGCGGCGATTCCCACAAGAGGGAAACAAAGTGCGAATAGAATCAGGAACCACTTGGCATATTTGCGCGAATAGCGGTCCACTGCGGTCACGGTCAAGCAATCACCAGAAATTGGGTACGCAATGCAAAGTCGGCCACAAGTCTATTTTTTTTCAAAAACGAATGACGCGTACTGGACGGTTCCATTTTCAATCAACGTTTTGGCTTCGGCAAGCATGGAACGCACCTGAGAAATATCCAGCTGCAAACCAGGAAGCGCCCCCAGCGTTTTCCCGAATCCAGCCATCAAGAGCTTGCGTTTGAGTTGAGAAACCAAATCGAGCAATCCATTGGATTCGTCCGCTTGATGCGCAACAACAAAGCCATGATCAAGAAAGATCTGCTGGTAGCCCTGAATCGAGTGAGCATTAGCCACGCAGGTCCACGGCGCGATGTTTTCGGCTATTTCAGATGGCAATTCGCCATTGACCACCATGTCGGACATTGCAAAGGTCCCGCCGGTTTTCAGTACGCGATAGAATTCCTTTGCTGCACTGGGTTGATCATCAAAGGTGCTTACGGCGCATTCGCAGAAAACGCCATCGACGGTCTCGCTTGCGATCGGCAAGTTCGTGGCCGATCCTTGCTGGAAATTCAATTGACCCGCGACGGGCGTGGTACCGTCAACCGGTTTAATTTTGGGGTTCGGGAGCGTTGTTTCGCGGACCGGATCGCAGCACGGATCGCCCGGTGAACAACACGCTGCGGCGACGGGCAAATCAGGCATCGATCCGTTTGCGGTGGTGCCGCTTGTTGCGTCAATGCTTGCCGATTCGCGTTCGTCCATGGCCGACGCCTTGTCGACATTGGCCTGGCTAAAATCGATTCCCGTCGTTTGAAACCCAAATTCATGGGCCAGCAATCGAGCGGTGGTGCCGACACCACACGCGACATCGACGACGCGACTACCCGGACGGAGTCCGCACATTTGAATCAAGCGTTTTGAAAGATCAACGCCACCGGGGTGAAAACTGTCTCCCATCAATTCGCGAACCACGTCCTGTTCGTAGAACTGTGAACAACACAGCGCCGTGGCGTCTTGCGGGTCTTGATCAGGCATTAGAATCCGATGAAGTTTAAGCGTTTGCTAGAGGTCCAAGGTTGGACGATTGATCGCGTTGTATTGGCAAAAAGAGACAGGCGTTCCATCAGCCGAGATGATGTGCACGCAGCACTTGTCGATGCGATCTTGATCGTATGAATACGCATCCATGAAGGGTTTGATACCGATCGCGAACATTCCATCCCAGTGAGCCGAATCATGGGTCCCCGCCGAATCGCTTGGCAGTGATTCCACCAGATCCAACAAGGCATCAACGGCCGTATCATCCAGGGCTTCTAGGCTACCGCTACTGACCAATTTCCCAAGCAGATCCGTGAAGCTGCCTGCGCTGTCGAACGTATCTGAAACGTCCGAAATCATTTGTTGATTGATCGGATCAGCCCATTGCTGATAACGTGGCAGGTAACGCGAAATCGGAGCCAAGCCGCTGGCTGTTCGTATCGCAACAGCCATTGAAAAACAGTTGGGGTCGGAACAGGGGATCGGTGAGAAGTCATCATCGACAAACAAATGGTTGGTTTGACGACTGATTTCCGCTGCCACGTCGGCCACGGTCATCCGTTGGACGAATCGCGGATTTTCATAACGTCCTGAATACATCGCAGGTTGAATCATCACCTTGCGGACACTCGCCGGACGTGAACTAGCCCACTGAATGAATTCGCCTAGTTCATCATCGTTAACGCCTTTGGTCAGGGTCATGGTGGGAACCGTGTTGATCTTTAGTTCCTCGCAAAGATCAGCAGCGGACAGTTTTGTCTGCAGCAAATCCGCGCGGCCTCGAAGCGATTCGTAGGTGGTTGAACGAAATCCATCAAACTGTAGATAGACGGACACGCGATCTCCGTGACTGGCAAGCCGTTGGGCGAAGTCTCGCCGTGATAAGCGAATCGCGTTGGTATTGATGTAAACCTGTTTGATTCCTTTGTCTAACGCAATTTTCAGAATCTCAAAGAACTGGGGATGGATCGTCGGTTCGCCACCAGACAACTGAATCAAGTCAGCGTCACCTTTGCCTTTCTCTAACAAACCATCAAGCGTCGTGGAGAATTCCTCCACGGACATGAACGATTTGTTCTGGGGTGATGAACCCGCATAACAGGTTGGGCACGTTAAATTGCAACTTTGCGTGATCTCAATCAGCATGTTGCAACTATGATTTTCAACCTGATCACCGCAATGTTGTGACGGACCACAACAACACACGGTGGATTCGACATTAGGGTCGGCGATGTAGTAGTGTTTGGCATCTGAGGCCAACAAAGCGGTGTACTGACCGTGCTGGTCGCAGGTCTTATCCATGAACACGCGGTTTTCTCGCAAGTACACTGCCGCTTCGATCGAAGCCAGGCACACCGGGCAGATGCTGGTTGTGTTTTTCAGCAGTTCTCCGGTGCCAAAATCTTTGGCAACGAAATTGTCTCGAACCTCTTCGACCACTTGCGGTGATCCATAGATCGGCAACTGCATCGCATGCTCGTGGGAGAGTGAATGAAAGCAAAGAACTGCCGAGACAGCAGGCAAGAACTCAGTCGGCTTTGGAATACGAAACCCGATCTTGCACAGACGGGCGTACTAAACCCAACACTGATCAAGAACGACTTTTGCAGATTGGTCATCATCTTTTCCTAACCAAAGAAAGCCTTTCCAGCCAAGTCGCAGGTTCCTTCATGGGTGCAATGACCTTCATGGACGGCAAGCCGCCACGCAAAAAATCTGGCAATGCGAGTTGCCCTATCGCCGAAGCGCTTCAAACAATCTAGGGCCATTCTGTTTTGCGTCGTTCAGGGACCAATCGTACGAATAGCCCGCGATCTTGCTGCGTCCGGCCAAGGTGCGACGAGTGCTAGCGTTGGCGTACTGGCGCATGTGGTTAAGCACCGCCGTATCGGTGCCGCCGAAATCATCTTGGTACCACTTATAGATTTTCGATGCGATGATGACGCGTCCCAGCGGGCCTGTCTTGAATGCGCGACCTGAATTAATGAATTGGCACGCAGCGTTGTTAAGGTCCTGGTCCAACGTGAATGAAGTCCAAGCTTGGCCACGCAAGTTGGGACAACCGTAGGACGCGCAGTTTAGCGCATAGTGAATCCGGGGGTCTTGCCAAATCGGTCGTATGATTCCGCTTTCAATATCGTTAAGCGATAGACGTTTGCCCAAGACACGCACGGTGGGATCATCAAAGGGACCCAGGAAATCGGTAAACTTGGTCTTGATTTGACGTATCGATCGCAGTGGATAATGTTCAAGCACTAGGGAGACCGTGCGGGCGTTGTACAAGTTTAACCAAAAGGCCAACTGTTCCTCTCGATTGAGAATACGCGGATCCGAACCTTGCAGCGAGTGAAGGTATTGTCGCAATAGATCGCGGTCCGCACGTTTCACCTGCGCGTAGGCAACGCGGTTTAACCCCACCCGATCTTTCCGGATGTACTTGCTCAAAAAATAGTCCCACAAACCATGGTCGATGACAAAACTGGAAGTCGGGTCATGAATTGACCACATCGAATCGTTTAGCGAGTTCTGTGGGATGCCCAGCGAATCGGCGGACAGACCACTGCTGACCGCTGGCATCGAAAGCGATTCCACCATTGGATCAGCGATGCCTGGGTTACCAATGCTGGGGTTACCAATGCCGGGGTTACCCAGCATCTGGGATGGAACGCCGGTTGGAATATTTACCGGCCGTGCGGGTTCGACAAGCGTCGGGCTGAATGAATTGCCGGAATTGACCGGACTTCGGCTACCCGATTGCGCGAAACAGGGTGTTGCGACCAGTGCCGCGATGATTAGGCCAACGAGTTTGTGATTCACGACTATTTCCAGAAAGACAATTTTTCGAGCCAACAAGGCGATTCACAATTGCATCCGTACAATTGCCACTACAAAAGCTAATTTGGAAACCGTGTTCCGGTCCGTCACGTCGTCAGATTGTTCCCGGCGATAAAGTCGATTGCGACGGTTTGAGTCGATCATGACGACTATGCAATTCCTTGGACATCGCTTTCGAGCGGACAAAGGCACCGAAAACAGTTAGCCTTTTGTGTTTGGGCATGGGCTGATGCCAAGCGGCGTGTCGCATCTAGCATCGGGAAACGCTCCCCGAGGGTCAGGCATTTGTGTTGAGTTTTCAGCCAAAACCGACGTGCGTAAAAAGTGTGACCGAGGCGAGTGGAAAGGATCAGGAGCCGTTACGATTAACTGAGCTTGCCTATCTTGACTTTTCTGCTCCTGACCCCTTTTTTTGGTCTCGAGACGGACTTTGACGCCCGCGTGACCGCTAACCCCGAAGAAGAAATCTCCGTCACGATCCGTGACGGTGCTGGCCGCAACGTCGCCTCGGGGATCCTGGCCCAAGATGGAACGCTGATCACGTGGAACATGGAGAAACCAGAATAACAGTTTGCCCTGGGTTTAGGTTCCAAGGCAATTCAGTTTTTCAAGCTGGGCAATGTCGCTCGGCTCTCCGAGTCGACAGCGCAATCGGCTCGTAGAGGTTGTGAATAAATACAAAGCAGGGCGAAAACTGATGTCTGAGATTGTTGTTTTGTTGCCTCTCATCTCGATCGAAAGCAATTTAAAGAGCGAGAGGGGGAGTTATGGCGATCATTTATTTCAAACCTATTTTTAGCTTTCTAAAAATTCACAACCTCGGAGAGCCGAGCGACGATGGGGAATACTCCAAAGTGAAAAAGTGATTGGCCCTGGGTTTAGGTTCACGGCGTCTTGCTTCTAGCCACGTGTTTCGCTATGTTCCGGCCCCGATCAGTGCGAGTATTTTGCCGTTATCCCGGCGGATTCGCATTTTAACCCCCAAATCCTTCGCAAAAGGGACGAAGGGCGACCGTGGTTTAGGCGTCGATCGACGTCCACGAATGCCCTGGAGCTGGGATTTCGCGATTTTCTTTCATTCTAATGAATGGAACAATGCGAAGCTCTCTCTCGTAGCCCGCGACGGAAAAATCAAAGGAAAATACGCTAGTGTCAAATCCGATCGTCAAAGAAATGATCGAAGCCGGTGTGCATTTTGGCCACCGAACGAGCCTGTGGAATCCAAAGATGGCTCCTTACATCTTTGGTCGCAAGAATCAGATTTACATCATGGACATCCGCGAAACCCTTCGCGGAATGCTCCGAGCCAAGAAATACCTCAGCCAAGTTGCCGCAGGTGGCAGTTTGATCCTGTTCGTCGGTACGAAACGACAAGCAGGCGAAGCTGTCGAAGCGCAGGCGACTCGCTGTGGCATGCCGTTTGTCAGTGAACGATGGCTTGGTGGAACGTTGACCAACTTTCGCACCATTCGCAGTCGTCTAACTCGCTTGGAAGAGCTGGAAGAGTTGCGTACTAGCGAGCGGATCAACGAGTACAGTAAGAAGATGCAGTCCTCGCTGAACCGCGAGTACCGAAAGATGTATCGCAACCTGAACGGTTTGCGAAGCATGAATCGCTTGCCCGAATGTTTATTCATCGTCGATCCTGGTAAGGAGCGAAATGCGGTACGTGAAGCTAAGCGATTGGGGATCCCCACGGTTGCTTTGATCGATACCGACAGCGATCCAAGCCAAGTCGACTTGCCGATTCCGGGCAACGATGACGGCATTCGCAGCGTCGAATTGATCCTGAAGCAAATGGCAGATGCAGTGATCGCTGGCAAGGGCCAACACGCGATGAGCAAGGGTGGCGACGAAAAGCCAGCTGCGGCTCCTGCGGCAGCCCCGAAACCGGCTGCCGAAGCCGCACCCGCTGCGGCGGAACCAGCAGCACCGGTCGCCGAAGCAGCACCGGCTGCGGATCCGCCAGCGGAAGGCTAAGGCCCATCGGAAGACGAGCGGCTGGATCATCAGGCGGTCGATCACCAATTTAAGCGAACGCCGAGCCAATCCATTGGCCCGGCGTTCCTCTTTCCGGTTCAGCCACCCGCTTTCTGGTCACAGGCGTCTAGTATTTTAAGATGACTGAACCATCGGGCGTCGGGTCTGTTCCAAGACTGTTTTAATCAACGACCATTTAAGATCTCGTAGGAAGAAGAAATATGGCTATTTCAGCAAAAGACGTAAGCGAACTGAGGAAGTCGACCGGCGCAGGCATGATGGATTGCAAGAAAGCGTTGCAAGAATCCGGTGGCGATCTCGAAGGTGCATTGGACTACCTTCGCAAGAAGGGACAGAAAGTTGCCGCCAAGCGCGCCGATCGCGAAGCCAACGAAGGCGTTGTTGTCGCGATGACCGAAGGCAACAAAGGTATCCTGTTGGCGCTTAGCTGCGAAACTGACTTTGTTGCAAAGAACGAAGCTTTCATTGAGTTAACCCAAACCGTCGCCAAGCTTGCGATGGAAGCCGGTGCAGCGACCAAGGAAGACGTCATCGGTTTGAAGATTGACGATACGACCGTTGGCGAACGCTTGGTTTTGGAAACCGGCAAGATTGGCGAAAAGATCGAAGTATCCGACTTCCAAGTGATCGAAGGCGACAACATCACTTCGTACATTCACGCTGGCAGCAAGATCGGCGTGCTTGTTTCCTTCAAAGACGGTGGCAAGGACGAAGCATCACAGTTCTTCCGTGGCGTCGCGATGCATATCGCGGCGATGAGCCCGGTAATTTTGCACCCCGATGAATTCGAGGAAGACTTTGTTGCCAAGGAGTGCGAGTCGCTTCAAGCTCAGATCATCGCTGAAAACGAGCTGAACGAAAAAGAGAATCTTGGCAAGCCTGTCAAGAACGTTCCCCAATTCGCCAGTCGTCGTCAGCTAACGCCGGAAGTATTGGCCGCAGCCGAAGACGCGATCAAGGCGGAATTGAAAGCCGAAGGCAAGCCAGAGAAGATCTGGGACAAGATCGTGCCTGGTAAGATGGACCGCTTTATTGCGGACAACACGCTTTTGGACCAAGAGCGTTGCTTGTTGAGCCAGTTCTTTGCGTTGGATGACAGTAAAACAGTTGAAGCTGCGACCAAGGAACTAAGTCCCGAAGCTGAAATCGTTGCTTTCCGGCGCGTTTCAGTTGGTTGATTCCTGATCGTTTCTTACCAAGCCAAAATAAACCTCGTTGACCCACTCGGTTCGGCGAGGTTTTTTGGTTTATGATCTAAGCAATCTCCCGCTTAGCAAAAATGATCGTGAGTGAACCCTGGCGGGATCAGCGACTCGATTTTAGACGCCACCCACCTAAGCCCCTTTACTTTTGAATTCGCCGCCCATGTCCAAAGACCCCGATTCGTCACCGCTTCAATACCAACGTGTGATTTTGAAACTCAGTGGTGAGAGTTTGGCTGATAGTGGCGGGCGTGGCATTAGCGGCGTCGAGGCAGGTCAGATCGCGGCTCAGATCGCGGATGCTCATAAGAGTGGATGTCAAATCGCGATTGTGATCGGTGGCGGAAACATCCTGCGAGGTGCTCAATTCTCTGGCAGCAACTCGTTTGTTCAAGAATCAACGGCCCATTCGATGGGAATGCTGGCAACCGTCATCAATTCGCTGGCGATGCAGGATGCCCTTGAAAACATCGGTTTGCAAACTCGAGTCATGTCCGCAGTTCCGATTGAAAAGTTTGCGGAGACGTTCATTCGTCGGCGTGCAATTCGTCACTTAGAGAAAAACCGCGTCGTGATCCTGGCGGCTGGTATCGGCAACCCGTTTGTCACTACCGACACCGCTGCGGCGCAGCGGGCGTTAGAGCTTGACGCCGACGTGATTTTGAAGGCCACACGGGTGGATGGCGTGTACAGCGATGACCCAGAAAAGAACCCACACGCGGTCTTGTACGAATCCTTGTCCTACAAAGATGTCATCGAAAAGAATTTGAAGGTCATGGACGCCACAGCGATTGCGTTATGTCATGAGCATGCGAAGCCAATCTTGGTTTTCAATTTCAAGAAAGATGGGAACATTGTCAAAGCGATTTCTGGCGATACTGTTGGCACATGGATCGGCAAAATCTGACCTGGATTTTTGATTTAACCTGAACACTTCACGTTTTTATTTTTAGCAACAGCAACTCGTCAAAGAGAGGACGCATCATGTCAGTCGCAGAAACATTGATGGACGCCGAAGAACGCATGGAGAAAGCAATTTCGGTGTTGCAAAACAATCTGTCGGGAATCCGCACCGGTCGCGCCACGCCCGGATTGGTTGATTCGATCAAAGTTGACGTCTACGGTTCGTCAACTCCGCTGAAACAACTTGCTTCGGTCGGCACCCCCGAGCCTCAGCAGATTGTCATTCGTCCTTACGATGCGGCGACCATCAAGGAAATCGAAAAAGCGATTGTCGCGGGTGACTTGGGGCTTAATCCTCAAAACGACGGCCGATTGATTCGGCTCAATGTGCCAGCGCTTTCCACTGAAGTTCGTCAGAAAATGGTGTCACGAATCAAGGAACTGGCCGAAGAAGCCAAGATCGCCATCCGCAACATTCGTCGCGATGCAAACAAGGCGGCTGACACAGCGGAAAAGGCAAAAGAGATCGGCGAAGACGAGCGAGATACTCTGAAAGACGATATCCAAGAATTGACGAAGAAGTTTGAAGTTCAAGCTTCCGAAATGGCCAAGGCTCGTGAGGCTGAGGTGACTGATCAGTAACCCGAAGCGACTCGGTTACTTGAATCCGTTAGAAGCTAGTGGTCGGTCTAGATCTAGACTTAGGTTGACCGTAGTGGGGCTTGTTGCAGATCCCCGCACTTCAGGATCTTTCGCAAGATCCACTACGTGAAAGTTTGGGTGTTGCGCACCACTAGGCTCCAGCGATCGAACTGTTGTCGCGTTGGAAAGTCACGGTCAAGCTCTTGGCGGATTCGCTACTGAGCTTGAAGTGGTGGCCAGCTTTGCTGGCGAGTGCTTTCAGGTGCGGGCGGCGGATCAGCTGTAGCGAGCTAAATTCAGCTTGCGTATCGACCGCCTCGTTAACCTGCGGTGTGATTTGCTTATCGGCTTGCGTTCCCCAGGACCGTAACCGGCGCATTAGTGGTGCCGACGGTGGGTGCGACCTGCTTTGGGTGCGTGCTGCAACGACCGTGTCATCTCTGGCGATCTCAAGCAGCTTTAGAAGATCGTCGGTCAAAATTGGGTGCTGGTCTTCGCAGATGAAGACAAGTTTGCCAGTCGCTCTTTCTAGCCCGGTTTGGCCAGCTGATTCGATTCCTCGAGGTCGATCGTGCCGTAGGATGCGAAGCCGCGAACGTGTTGTCTGCAACTCGTGAAGTCGCTCGCACGTTCCGTCATGGCTTCCATCGTCCACAATTACGACCTCGGCTTCCGCGATACCAGCTTCAGCCAACTGTTCAAGCAAGCGTTCAACTACTTGCACGACGTCATGTTGTCGATTGCGAATCGGCATCACGAACGAAACATTGGATGGAGCGAGGC
>CAYVAN010000132.1:11303-12682 GCA_964449225.1 uncultured Rhodopirellula sp. | reverse complement strand
TTGCCTGAACTGCGTTGACTTGCCTGAACTGCGCTTCGCTTGTTCCGGCCTACGTGAATTCTTGATGATGCGCAATTCCGCAAAAAAAAAAGCCGATGCCGTTCAAATTTGAACGACATCGGCTTTGTGTCAGCGATGACCCCTACGGGACTCTCACACAAGCCCTCAATTGATGGTTTTATAGATTCGCACGAAATCGGGGGCCAAAATGCGGGCCACTTTTCCCAGACGCTGCCCACGCTGCTGGCGCGGTTCGCAACGCTGACTGATGACGAACGGGCCGAGGCCCTCTCCATGCTTCGCAAGATGGCCACCGATCTGGCTGAGCGTTAGGGTATGTCTAGCGATTACTGGGGGCTGTTAGCGACTGAGGCGCACTGTGCCCTAGCGCCGAACGCTGCTCTGACCGTTGCAATTCCCATAGTGACGTCCGGCGTATTACAATAAGGGACAAGTACCCTGAACCGGAGAGGACCGCATGAACCGAATCGCCGAAGAACTTGACGCCAAATTGAGAACTCTTGATGAGGTGCGTGCAGGCCGATTTTCCCTGATGGTTCGCGATGCAATGCGTGCGGTCGAGCAACGCACGTCCATCGACAGAATGCTGGGCGTCGAAAACGGTTGGCCGGAGGGTTACTTTGCCGAACATGCCGGCTCGCTCGCCGGCGAGCGATTCGAGCGTGAGACGCAGGGCGAATTACCTGATGGGGAATCCTGGTGACGCGGCGGATGCTCGACACGAACGTATGGATCCACTTTCTGAAAGATCCGAGTGGCAACATGGCCAAAGCCATCGCCCGCTTTTCGCCCAAGGATGTCGTGACCTGCAGCGTTGTTCGATCTGAATTGCTTCACGGAGCGAAAAAGTACGGCAATCCTATCGCGCGTGAATCGAAGGTCCGCGGGGTGTTAGCCGGGATCGAGTCATTCGCATTTGACGACGATGCCGCGTAACAGTTTGCAATTGTTCGGCACCAATTGCAGACCAATGGAACGGTAATCGGCCCCTACGATTTGCAGATCGCCGCGATTTGCCTTACTCACGACCTGACATTGGCAACTGGCAACGTCAATGAATTCAATCGCGTCACTGGCTTAGCCGTAGAAGACTGGGATCCGGCCACGATCTAACGCCGGTGAAGGTCATTGTCGGCTAGATCTCGAGAGCAGTTCCGCTGATGCGTCACTGGCATAAGTGGTCGGGATCCGCTGACCTGACTACCCTTCCCTCGATCGTGTGTCGCCGTCGGTCAGCCCGGCCTGACCTGCCAAAATCGAGCGGGTCCTTCCCGGGGGTACCCCCTGCGGGGCTTCGCCCGGGCATTTGTGGACGTTTTTTTTCACGCTGCGCGCAAAAAAAGGGTTATTTATTTTTT
>CAYVAN010000132.1:0-11293 GCA_964449225.1 uncultured Rhodopirellula sp. | reverse complement strand
AAAAACTCGGGTAAGTAAGTTTGTCAGTGGAACCAGATCAACCGTCTGACGAGTTCTTCGTGGATCCGAACTGGGCAGATGAATTTCGTTTTGAAGTCATCGACGGGAAAATCACCGTCACGCTGGCGGATGGCAGCTCACTTCCTGAGGGTTTGTACGAGGACCTGCTACCTCATTGCCTTTCGGGCAAGGCTTTGGTTGACAGTGAGCTAACGCTCGACCAGATGAAACTTGCGAGGTACGTATTTAAGCGGGCCGGGCGATTCATCGTTGCCACTTACGAGCAGTGGGAAGCCGGATTTCTTCGGGAAGAGGATACGCTCGGCGAACTGTTCTTTTGGACAAAACTCGCTGGGTTCATCGAGGGCCTCCAATTAACAGACGGCGATAAGAAACGGGCAATCGCTCTGGAGTGCTGCACAAACACGATGGGCCCGGAACTCCGCGAACAGGTCAATAAATACTTCGCCGAAAGCAATGGCGACGAAAAATGCCGAACTGCGTTCCGTGAATGGGATGAATCACAAGGCGACACGTAGCATTTCCGCCGGCGGGTTGGTTTGCTTGGACGTGAGACTCCCCAGCGACCGACCCGCCGGCCATTTTTGTTGCCCAACAACCATTCCCCGCAAACCGAACCACGAGTGGCCGACGCGGTGCACTGCCGAATCGAGGCGGCGGTCGCTCAAGCGAAGCCGCGAAAAATCTTAGCTGGCGGTTCAGGTCAACGCACTTCAATTCGGTGCCGGCATCTTCCCATCGAGCACTACGACGAAGCTGCGTCGGCGATCCAGAAAGCGACGCGGCGAGGGTGCTGCGATTGATCACGTTCGTGAATTGTGGCGAGAATCTGTCGGCGATCGAGTTCAAGAGCACTGGTGCTGGGGCAATTGGTGAATTGGTGAATTGGTGAATTGGTGGGCCGGGATCAAACCGCCGCCGATGTAAGCATCAACAGCACGGGAATTCAAAATGGCACCAATAGAATCGGGGCCTTACTGAAGCGATGCAAGATCGACAATACTACGCCTGCCGGGTTGATCGCCCGGCGTCGAACAGTTGCGGATTGATCCCCGCGACTTTCAAACGGGTAGGTGGTCTGCAACCGCCGTTGGTTCATGCAATCGGGGCTTCTGTTCCGTACCCGATTGCGTGAACCGCCCTTGCTTCTAAGGAACAAAGTTGCAATGCGATACAAAGTAGCTGCTGAACATGCTTTTCTTCATGCTTGCTCAAACGAAGCGTACGCCCCTCAATTTTCAGATCTTGGAGATTTCTTGGACTCCTCGGTTCAGCCACTTTTGATGTGGTTGCTTGAGGGAATTGAAATCTTGTCACTCAAGGACAAGTTGTTGGACCTTCAAGCAAAAAGGTCTTTGCTGAGTGCGTGGCGAGAGTGGCTCAATGATGATCCCATGGTAAATTCGATGCCGCATGTTTGGATTCCACTTTGCTTTTTCGATCCCACACTTGTCTCGAACGATTGGCTACACAGCTTTGACAGATGCGGAATCGAAAGATTGATGCGTCGGTTCCCGTTACGGGAAGAGGGGAAACTGGGATGTGTGTACTCGGCAGAGTTCTACAGGCTTAGTTCGATGGACTCGCCTGATTCGATGGATTGGGTTCTGCTCGAGTACGGGGATCATTGGGAATCCCTGTTTGCTGCCCTTGGTTCAGTGAATCAGGTTTGTGATTGGATAACAAACACCAACTGGAGCTATGAACAGATTGACCGAGCATTTTATCGGCACTCTGCCACAATCACCGAACTTCAGTCGCATGAAAGACTACTTGACGCGGTTTACAAGAACGGCGGGAAGTTGGCGAAAAAGAATAGCCATCCAAAGAGCGTTAGTTCATCGGAAATACTGATTAATACGTAAGCGATTGCCGTCTTGATTGACAAAGATGAATCGTTAGTTCGGCATTGGTCAGGCGGTAGGAGACTGCCAAACATCAATGATCCCTTTCCTGAGAATACGAACGGTGCTCGTAGACCCTGTACGTACATCCGAACCGAAATCGTCGATTGGTTGGAACGAAACGAAATCCCCATCGTGCGATGAATCTCATTGACGCACTGCCTGAAACACCGTGAACTTCGTGACTATCGTGAATCTTCGTGACACCCTCCAAATGAGGCTACGCGGCACCAATTCCTAGCTCTATCGTTCTGGAAGTCCACTCCTGAACCGATGAGGGCACGCTATGCCAAAGACGATTCACATTGACCGAAACGCGGTCTATCTACTCCGCGATGCTGCGACGGTTTGCGGCCTGGCTGCACACGCCGTTCGAACCGCGATTAAGTCCGGTGAACTTCCGGCGACCAAACGAAGCCGCCGAACGTACATCGAAGGCGATGCCCTTTGGCGTCGGATCACCGGACGGCCCCAGCAAACCACGGGGATCACTCATGGGTGAACAGCTAATGCTTCGGTTCGATGATGTTGCCGCGATCGTTGACGGTGAAACGCCAAAAGCGATCCCCGATCCGGTGGACCGATTGCTGGACCGCGATCGGTTGCCGCAACTCATCACATCGGGAACGATCGCCGCCGAACTGAACGAACCCCCGCGCCGTGTGCTTCGGGTGTTGGCGACGCGTCGCGACATCCGGCCCGTGGCTCTGGCTGGACGAACTCGGCTCTACCCTGCCGCCGCCGTCGCTCGGGTCCGTCACGAACTCACCGCGATCGACGCGCGGCAATGTCGGGAGGCGGCACGATGAACGGCACCACGATGACGCCCGCCGAACTGCTTGAACTCGCTGACCTGGTTGCCGATCGCCTCGCTGATCGTTTGCGACGTAGCCCGCTGCTGATCACCAAAGAGGAATTGTCCGAACGCACGACACTAAGTCTTTCCACGATCGAAAGGCGGGTAAAGGACGGTACGTTGCCCGCCGTGAAAACGGGCCATCGGGTATTAATTTCACCCGATGCGGTTATCGAATCGTTGACGCGATCGGAACCGGCTTCCGTGAAAACGACGACGGGGGCAGAGCCGTGATGAATGACCCCACCCCCGCCGCGTGTGAGAAACGCCACGATAAGCCTTGCGGCGACAAACCGCAAACGCCTCGCCAGCTGGATTTGCTGGACCACGGACTCAATGCAACGCAAACGCGAGCAATCGCCGCCGCTGCTTCGTTGACCAAAGCTCCGACGCGACGGGAACTGATCGCGGACTATGTCCACTCGCAGGGAACGACCGGCGCGACCCGTCAACAAATTTCTGACGCGCTAGACCTGCCGATTCAATCGGTTTGCGGCCCAGTGCTATCGATGTTGGTTAGCGGTCGGTTGATCGAAACGGATCGAAAACGCGATACGTCAAACGGCAAGCCCGCTGCTGTGATCGTTTGCCGGCCCGAAACGCACCAGGTTAGCGCGGGGGCACAATGATGGACTACGAACCACGCCCACCGATAAGCGAAGTGCTGCGGCTGCTGCGTGATTGGCAACCGGTGGCAGGAAAGGCAAACGATGGCGAAACAGTCACCCCTTCCACGTTGGGAGCCGTGCTCAACGCGATCAATGAACGAGCCGGAAACGGGGTTTGCTATGCGAGCCAAAGCGACCTAGCGCGAATTGCCAAGTTCAAGAGCACGAAGACGATACAGCGAGCCGTTCAGGTTTTACACCGGCAAGGGCTGATAACCCTCGAAAATCGTTTGCATTACGGCAAGCGGCTCAATCATCATCGAATTGTCTGGTCTGTCTTGCGAACACTTGTACCGGAGGAGCCGGACGCTACGTCCGGTACCCCCAAAGGGACCGGACGTGACGACCGAGGTGACCGGACGCTACGACCGCAGGGACCGGACGCTACGACCGGGGGGAGCGGACGTGACGTCCGGCAACCCTCTAAGGAACCTCAAGTAAACCTCTCATCATCCTCGACAAAAATGATGAAGATGAAAGTTGGTTCTTCTGATTGGTCGGAAGCCGAAGCCGCTTTGTCCACCGCTGGCGTCAAAAGGATTCCGCAAGCGATCGACGCTGCGAAGCGAAACAGACTTACACCGGCTGACTTGATCGGCTTCGCATTCATAGCCCAGCACTTTGCCGACGTTGGGCCAGGTGCGATCGTGGACCGAATCAAGTTCGGGCATTGGTTCCGCGATGGGATTCCCGATCTCGACGAACTGAAGGAACAGATAGCACGCCGAAAAGAACATCACCGAACAGAGCAAGAGGACAGTGAACGCCGTTTGGTTGCAAAGGATCTTTGCGATCTGTGGCGCAAAAGCGGGAACCACTCTTGGACAGACGAACAATTGACAGCCGCCGTTGATGGCGTCATAGCCAAGCGGCAACAACGCGAGAACCAGAACGCACCGGAAAACGTCGCTGAGCAGGGATCAGGAGGAGCGATTGATCCGCTGATTGCGGAGGCTAAAAAGCTACGACTGAATAGCGAGCCTCGGGTAACGTTCCAGCGTCCGCCGCCTGCTGGCGTTAGTGCAAACCGGCAACGAAACGAAAACGAAAAAGCACTCGCACAAATTCACGCCTCAAACGAAAGGCCCGACCCATGATTGCAACCACGACCGACGACAATGCCCCGGTTCACTTCGCCCGTTATCGGTTTCGGTATGAGTGTGATGTTGACCTTGCCCGGCTGATCTTGCTTGTTCGCGATCAAACCGGCCCTAAGCCGTGCTTTCGTGTCTTGGAAGTGAAACGAGCGGAGGTGCTGATTGAAACGGAACTGACTTTGCAAGCGGTTAAAGCCTTGATGAACTCAATCGATGACGGGCATGTCATGGCACAAACCATTCATTTTGCCGATCGGTACACCGGCAAACGAACCTCTTGTGGGCACTACGTTGGACAACCTGAATACGACGATTGAACCGCTTCGCTGGATTCCACAATTGCTAATTGTTACTCTGACTTCGTCGCGGCTAGGACTGTACATTTGTGAAAGCTGGCTTCCCGAGCCGGTCCGCCGTGGCACTTTTCTTTCATTCGGGAACAACACGGGAGCTGTATTGATGGCTTCACTGCGCAAAGAAAACGATCGCGGCCGCGATGGGTGGCGACTACGTTTCCTGGTCGATAAGAAACGCCGATCGTTTCGGCTTGGCAATGTAAGCAAGTCCGCCGCCGAAGACTTTCAAGCTCACATCAAAGAACTGGTCCGAGCGCACAAACTGAAAGTGTTGCCCAACCTTGCAACGCAACAATGGGTGCGTTCCCTCGATGGCAAGTATCGCGACGACTTGGTTGCCTGGGGACTGACCGAACCGCTAAGTCCCAAGACGACCACGGACGCGGGGCGATTGCTTGGGCCGTTTATTGATTCCTACATCGCGGCCCGCGTGGACATCGGAACCGGATCGGTCACGAACTACAAGCAAGCCCGACGTTTGCTCTGCGAGTACTTTGGCGAGCGTCATGCACTTCGAGCGATCACGCCCGCCGATGCCGACCGCTGGCGACGCTGGTTGATGGCCCGACCCGTGAAGTGGGATAAAGACGGCAATCCGATTAAGACGATGGCACCGGCAACGGTATCGAAACACGTCAAGCGAACCAAAACGATGTTCAACGATGCGGTACGCGATCGGCTGCTAAACGAAAGCCCGTTTGCCGATCAAAAAGGCGGCAGTGAATCCAACAAGGATCGGCACCACTTCATCGATCGAGCGACGGCCGCCGCCGTACTAAAATCGTGCGCCAATCATGATTGGGGCTCGATCTTTGGACTGACGCGATTCGCTGGGCTGCGATGCCCGAGCGAATTGACACGGCTAAAGTGGGCAGACGTGCAATTCGACGCGGGCCGGTTGCGGATCGATTCGACCAAGACGCGTTTGCGTTTTTGTCCGATCTTCCCCGAGCTGCGGCCGATCTTGGAAGCCGCCGCCGCTGATCGAGAAAATGATTTGGTGATGAAACGTCGTTTGGTCGCTGGCTATGGCGTCGATGCGAACCTGGCGACCCAGTTTCATCGGATCTTAGAACGGGCCGGAATTAAGCCGTGGGAGAAAACATTTATCAACCTGCGATCGAACCGCCGCACCGAATTGCAGGAACGCTTCCCCAGTCACGTTGTCGATGCCTGGATTGGACATTCGACCAAGACCGCCGAAGCCCACTATTTGCAAGTGACTGACGAACACTGGTCCGCTGGCAATGCAATCTGGACTGGGAAACCCATGGCCGTGGAACTCGACGTTGCGGGCACGCAAGCCGAAATGCAAAACAGCGGATCAGCACAGGGTTCGATGAGCGGCGATTTGGCGGGCCAAAATGCGGGCACATCACTGAAAGCCAAGAGGGACCAGGATGCAGCACAGACACGAAAAAAGCCCGCAATTTGCGGGCTTCTGACGTCTCACGCTTTCCAATGAAGGGAAGCAAAGTGACCCCTACGGGACTCGAACCCGTGTTGCCGCCGTGAAAGGGCAGTGTCCTAGACCGCTAGACGAAGGGGCCGTCAAAGCTTTGTTACAGCAATAAAAAAGAGCATCGGCTCTGCGTGATCGCTGTCGTGAACTTTTTAGGGAGAGAACAAGGATTCGTCAAGGGACCACCCAGCGTTCCGGCTTTACTAAACCGCTTCTGGAAGATGGCCAAACGGCACCTCGTCAATCCACATCGCCTCGGCACAAATGAAGTCCAAAGGCGTGGCCGGAGATCGTACTGGCAAAACAAACCAATGGCGATACCCGAAAGTCCCTGTTGTCAAGATTTTTTAGGATTCGATCGTTGAATCCGACTCGATCGCAGATCCTTCTTCGGCCGCAGCACGCTGAATCGCGTCGTAAACTTCGCGGCGATGGACTGGCACTTCACGCGGTGCTTCGACGCCTAGGCGGACTTTGTCACCGCGAATTTCCACCACAACGATCTTAATGTCGTTGTTGATGACGATACTTTCGTTTTTCTTTCTCGATAGAACTAACATTTTCCGTTCCTTAATTAACCGGCCGCAGATTTCTTTGGGGGGTGTGTTTGCCTACAGTCCGATGTTTCGCAGGATCCTCGCGCCAACATGACGCGACATCTAAATCCTCACTGCACCGCTTCGTAGACCGGTTGACACAAGCGGACTCCGTGCCACCTGCGATTCCTAACACTTGAACTCTAGGTCAAAAATGCTAAGAGTCAAGCAAACTCGACTTGACAAACCTTGATTCATGGCCTTTTGGCGTCCGTTCGTGCCCTCAATGGACTCCAATCCCAGCATCCACCGATGCAGAAATAGCTAGCAAACCATTGTTTTCCACTCTTTCTGGCGGTTCACCAAGGGATCAGTGCCGGGGATCAAAAAAAGTTGCATTGATTGCTAAGATTTTGCTGAAATTTCTTCCATTTTGGTTTTCTGACAGCGTCCAAGGGTATGGTTCCCGAGAGAATAGAGAACTATTTGGTTGCGAGGTTCGTCTTTCTATTAATGAAACAATGTTTGGCGAATCAATCAACATTTTTCCTGACCACAGTCCACCCATCATTGAGCGAAATAGATTTATGGTTCGAGCAATCCACAGCAGCGATGGCCAGCACGATGGCGAACATGGCGACGATAAGCTGTGCGATGCGCAGGATTCATCGAAACGGGTGCTGTTTTATACACCGGTAAAAGCAACCAAGACGCTTCCGCTGGTCCGGCGAGTCGTAAAGGATTTACTGAGTCTTGCTGGGGCGATCAATCAACAACAGATCCAATTGGATGGCTTTCATCAGTTGGGCGAAACGATCGAGCAGGCTGCTTATCGGGAAGAACTTGATGATGTCGAGCAGTCGCTGACGGCTGAAAAAGCAAAGTGGCAACAATGCGTCGGTGAACTGACTGCGATCGGAGTCTCGCACCATGTTCCCTTCGATGGAACGATTGACTTTCCCGCAATGTTGGATCGACGGCCCATCCGATTGTGTTGGCGTCCCGGTGACGAATCAGTCCAGTACTGGCACGAGGTCAACGAAACTTCAGCTGACCGAAAAAAGATTGACTTTAAGATGCTGCCGACGCTCGCGTCTTAATTGAGATGATCGATGTTGGATTAGGTGTCGTCGAAGAGCCCGCCGCTAAAGAGATCGTCATCGCTCTTTTCGCTTGACTCATTGTCCGCCGCTTCTGTGGTTTCTTCTTCTGTAGCTTCTTCTTCCACCGGAGCGGTCAGAGGTTCATCATCTGCTTCGCTATTTTTTACTTCGTCGTCGTTCTTTAGGGCCTTGACTTCTTTTTCAAGGCTATCGACTCGGACCATTAGGCGCATTACCAACCGACGCAGATCGTCGTCGGCCATTCCGGGTAAGACCGTGACGAGTTGCTTGGCTTCGTCTTCGTCATCCATTTCCTTGGCAATCTCTTCAGCGACGATTCGATTTCGAAGCAGACCTTTGACCTGTTCAATCTGTTCTTTGATCTGCGGCAACAATGGATGCTTTTCACCCATCGCCGATTCCGAATTCCTTAGCAATCGTAGTTGATAAAGCAGTTCGCGACCTCGCTGGGTCTTGCTCAATTCGGCAACCGAGTACTTACGTTTTTTCTTGTTGTTGTTGTCGTCGTTGTCCTTGACTGCTTCGTCAACGGCATCGCTTGCGTCGGCTGCACGGTCTGCATCGGGGGACTTCAACCGTGCTTGGGCAAATGCCTCCGTCGAACAACCGATGCTGGCGCAGGCGATTAAAACCGCCACTACGAAATGTTGGAAACTCACGTGAACCCTTTGTGTTTTGCTGTCACCGATCACTATTGCGTTGGCTTCTAGGCTAATCGATGGCAAAGTTCTTGGCGAGATTTCAGTTGGCAAATCAGTGATTGAGGAAAAGATTTTATCGAAAAACGTCCATTTATACGTTTTTCAGGCAGCTCTAGAGATCTTCCAATGATTGCTCGAACGCAGCGGGTGACTGTACGTTTGAATCATTGGCGGCTTCAGCGTCCAATTCATCGTCGGTGATTGACCGCACATGAATCTTTCCTCCGTCGACGCTGGTGACGGTCACAGTTGATCCAGCATCGATCGGCATGCCGATACTGACGGCATCAAGTTTTTGATCATCGATGACAATTAAACCGCTAGGAAGCAGATCGGTTTTGGCAAGTCCACGGCGACCGATCAGGTCATCAATTGCGACGCCGCTGCGAGTTCGTCGTGATGGGCCGCGATGGTCAGTTTGGCCGGGCCTACGATTCAACATCCGGCGGCCGATTGGCGTGTGCGGCCAAACCCGGACCAAGCTGGTTAATAAGATCGGAGTCGAAATCAATACGACAAACAATAGCGTCAAACCAAACGCTAGGCTATTTGAAAATGCGATCACCATCGCGCTGATTACTGCCGCAGCGGCTGCCACCCCCATAAGCCCGCCGGTGGGTAGAAAAAATTCGGCGGTCAGAAAAAGGTAGAAAGCAACCAGTAAAAGTATGGCGATGGTCATGATGGTTTTGGCTGCAAACCTTGTTGCAAACCCTGCTGCGAAACCTGCTGGGAAACCTGCTGGGATTCATCAAGTTCAACGATGACTTTGGTGGCATGGACCTCGCAAACTCGAATCGGCATGCCGGTTGCGATCATTGAACCGTCGCTAATCACTTGAACGACCTGGTCACCAAACCGGGCTTTGCCAGATGGTCGCAGCGGCGTTGTTGCGACACCGGATTGCCCCATCAATTGGCTGTAATCACCGAGCATCTCACTTTGTTCAAGCCGAACCGAATCCGGGGCCTCCATGATCAGTCCACTGAAAAACGGCACATAGGGAAAGAACCAACGCATCACCACGAATCCGCCGATCATACCAGCCGCGCCAGCCAAGGCTCCCCAGACTCCACGCGTGAACAATCCGATCTGGTAGACGTTTTGCGGGATCACAAACGTCTGACTCATCAAGACAATGCCAAGCACTGTTAAGGCAAGTCCACCAACGCCAAAGACTCCAAAGCCAGGCACAACGAACAATTCGATCGCGATGCAAATCAAGCCGAGCGACAGCGCCAGCAGCTCCAACCACTCTGCGGTTCCGTTTAGAAACTTCATCCAGAAAAACAAAGCAAAGCAGATCATCGCAACGAAACCAGGAAAGCTTAAACCGGGGGCGTTCGCTTCGGTCGAAAGTGCGGCAAAGCCAATGAACAGCAGCAGGAATGACAGCCCGGTGCTTCGTCCCAGTCGTTCGACAAACCGGACCAGCGTACGTTCAGCGACCGGTGCCGGTGTTCCTTTCAAGCCGATTTGGCGCGCAGCGGCGTCGAGTGAATCAACTTGCTGATCAGCCAAGCCCATCGAAATGGCTTCCGCAGCGGTCAAACCGTTTGACAGATCAATCTGCGCACCTCTTTCCCATTTCCGCGACTCCTGTTCGGGATCATCGCTGCCGTCCCATTCGGCTTGTAAGTCATCGGGTGACGCGTATCGCAGCCTTCCGGTCTTGCGATTGGTGTATCGATAAACATCCAATTCGGGATTCAGCAAACCGCGAATCAGTGCGGCAGGCCGATTGGTCGTCTTGGCAATCTCTGTGATCATTTCGTCGTACTGCTTCATGTCCTCATCAAGAATGGTCGCTGCACCCTGGCCACCGATTCTAGATTCAGGATTCATCATCACCGGCTTGCAAGCCATTGCGATCAGCACCGCATCACCGCGAGCTTCGCCACGCACGTAACCGGCGATTGTGTGAACCGGTGGTGGTGGATCCGCAAACCAAGTTGCCAGCGAAGCGCTGCTGCCGAGCGACCCACCGATTGAATCAATACTGATGACCCAGGCATCGACGTCGTCAGATGACAGGGTCGAATCCAAGTTGCTTTGCCAACGCCTTGTCCGCGTGGGTGCGATCGATCCAGTAATTTCAAGCAACACGGCCTGGGTCACCGAACCGCTGCGGCCTTGGCCCAGCGGAAGAATCTCGGCAAGATCAAGCCGCTGCGCGACCTCCGCCATCGAAGAGACCTTTGACGAAGCGATTCGGCTATCGCGAAGTCGGTCGGCGGTGATTCGCAACGGTTGTCCAGCGGGGCTCCAGCTTTCTTCGCCAAGCAACTTGCCCTCCTTGCGAAGCTTGGCCAATTCATCGCCCGCAGCGTAACTTTTTTGACCGCCGACTTTAGTGATCGCTGCAAGTTCAAGTCTTTGATCGACCATCGCCGAAACGATTGCCGGTGGGAACAAACCCCGACGCTTGGCGATCGCCAAATAATTCAATTCAAGCGTGTCGTCGAACGCTGCCTCGCCCGAATCGGCCCCCTGAATCACTCCGGCAGGCCCGACCAACAACAGATCCGACGCGATGAGGTGGCCAACGCCGTGGAGATCCTCGGGCGT
>CAYVAN010000131.1:1375-12744 GCA_964449225.1 uncultured Rhodopirellula sp. | reverse complement strand
GCGGCGAAGCCGATCGGGTCTTTGCTGAGCCATCGGCCTTGGGTAGCGTCGTAGTAGCGGGCACGGTTGTACTGGAGATCGCTCTCGAGGTCTCGATCGCGTCCGGTGTAGCCCATTCGTGTTTGAACATCAGCGTCGCTGTTGGACAATTCTTCTCCATAGGCGGAATACTCAATATGAGTCGTTTTGGCGATCGCGTCGATCGTATCATCCCAGACAAGGGTATCTCGGATGCTGCCCTGGTGATCTCCCAACGTGAATAGGACTTTTTCACGAGCTCCCGTGGTGGGATTGAAGTGCTCTTCGGCCAAAACCTGATCGACCATCGGGCCATGCAAAATCTGCTCGGTGATCTCTCCGTTACGATTGGCGACCGCAAGTACATGTTCGTTATCGTAGATCAATCGTTCGGCATGTGTTTCCGTCGCGCCATCGAACACTTCCTTGGCTACACGGCGATCGAGCGGATCATAGGTGTAGATGACTCGCTTGATTGCGATTGCCGTCGCTGAGTCATCGCTCATTGTGATGATGCCCGTCAGACGTCCGCGATGATCCCACTGGTACAATTGGTATGCCGCACGACCGTCCACCAAATAACCGTAAGCGGCGGCCGATGCATCGATCAAGTACTTGCCGGTGCGACGACCTTCGTCGTCATACGTGTAGGTAAATGTACCGTCGCCGGTTTGTCGATTATCGGCTTGGTTGGTATAGCTCGTAATTTCATCTTCGTCGGTGACGGAATTGCGGTTGCCTGTATTGTCGTAGTCATAGGTGACGGTGTCACCAAAACCTTCAGCGGAAATTAGTTGACCCGATCGGTCGTGGAGATAAACCTGGGTTGGGTCGTTCTGTGACCGAATTGTATGGGTGAGTCCTTCATCGCCGATCGCACTGTAAGTTAGGTCATAGTTTGCGTAGGTTTCACCGCTGATCGAGCGATGGGAGAGACCGGTGACCCGCCCCATTAGTGAGTGGGTGTAATCAGTATGAAAGACTCCAAAGTCCTGGCCTTCGCCTGAGAGAAGGAAGCTGTCGGTACGGGTCAGTCGGCCCATGGCATCATATCGGAAACGAGCCGCCAGCCCGCCCGACGATGCGGTCGGACCCGTGCGGGTCAATTCGTAGAGCTCGCCAAAGCCGGTGTAGATCATCTCGTCGCTTAATCCATCTTGAACGCCATTGGAAAGGCTACGCTTGCGCCTTTCCAAGAAGTTATTAAATTCAAACGAGAGATTGCTAGAGCCAGTAAAGCCGGAGACTGAAGACGTTTCGGATGTCAGATTGCTGAAGGCGTCGTAACTGAACCCAACGGCGGTTTGGGAATCCGTCACCGATTCCAATCGACCGGGTGTGTCGTAGGTATAGTGGATCGTTTCATCAGGTGACTCAAATTCGCCCCAGAATTCAGTCTTCAGCAAGCCAATTTGGTCATACTGGTAGTGAATCACTTCATCGTTTCGATCGGTCCGCTTGATCACCTGATTCGCCTGGTCGTACTGATAACGAACAACGCCGCCGACCGTCTTCGTTTCTGTCGCAACACGGCCGTAAATATCGTAACCCCACTGGGTAACATTATTGTTAGCATCGGTCAGCGAAACGGTTCTTCCCGCCTTGTCGTACACGTATGAAGTGATTCCAGTATCCGGCTGCGAACTGCTGGCTAATGACCCATCTTGGTGATAGCGATAGTTGGTTACAAATTGATCACGATCAATTTGCTGCTTTAATAGTCCGGCGTTGTCGTACTGAAATTGTTCCGTCACCAAAAGATCATTCGCGGTTGGCGATCCGGACACGTTGGTTACGTTGTCGTGGTCATCGTATCCGTAACGCAGTGTATTCCCGTCGGCGGCGGTTTGCGTCTCAAGTCGCCCCGCAGCATCGTATTGGTATAGGGTCGTTCGAGGGTTGGAGGTTCCAGCGATACCATCGGCGCGACCGAATCGGGTCACATTAGTCGGCAAATCGAAGGCATTGTCAAAGCCGTAGATCAGTCGCGTGCCGTCGGTCAACCGTTGTTCTTTCAGTCTGCCCACTTGGTCGTATCTCTGGGTTGCGAACAACGATTGTGTCGTGGACGGATCTGTCAAAGTGGTTAAACTTACCCGGTCTAAACCGTCGTATTGATATTCGCTGACCAGGCCCGTGGTGGATTCGAAGGATTCAACACGACCGTAATCATCAAGCACGTAAGTTTCGCTTGCGGACACTCGAAGGCCATCACCATCTGGATCAGGGTACGTCACGCCTGTTAGCTCACCCAACGCGTTGACGTTGTATCTGGTGATTGCTCCACGTTGGTCGATCTGGGTTGTCAGATTGCCAGCGGGATCGTAGTAGTTGATAATGGATGAATAAGTTTCTGCAGGAATAAGGGTTCCAAAATCGTTGTACTCCGGAATGACCCAAGCCGTACCGGTTTGTCGATCCAGGTCATCCCAGACGTACTCGACTCGATCACCTTCCCCGTTGACGGTCGCGGTTTGGCGTCCGACCGCATCATATTCGCTAAGTTGTTCTTGGACGCCCGTTCCATTGGGAGCAGAGACACTCGTCACGCGTCCTTCGAAGTCGTAGGCAGTATCCTGGCGAACGAGAATCTGCCCGTCGGAACCCAGTTGCCGAATGGAAGTTACCGCTCCGGCAGGGTTGTAGTCGTACTCGGTGATGGCGGGACCGTCTGACGCATCTCGTCCCGGGCGATGCATCTCTTTTAGTCGCCCATGTTCGTAGACATAGGATGTGGTTCGACTTAGCGGATCAGTTTCGCTGTCCAAGCGTCCGTCAACGTACCCAAATCCATAGATCGGGAGAATGCCGTCGTCTTGCGGTGGCAGTATCACCTGGATTGGACGACTCATGGAATCCAAGACGTAGGTCGTGATGCGTCCAAGGGCGTCGGTCGACTGCGTCATGCCGCTTAAGGCATCATATTGATACTGAACTTCCGAGACGATCGTTTCATCGAGTTCAAAATCCGTTGCCCGTATTAAACGATTTAGATTGTCATAGACGGTTTCATGCCTGCGACCGACCGAATCGACCATTTCAGCAAGGTTACGGTTTTCGTCGTAGCTAAACGACCAAGTTCTTGGTGCGAATCCATCACCGCTGATCGTGATGGACGAGACCATCGCAAAATCGCGACCGGTTGGATCTTCATGGTATCGGTAGTGCGTGACCACGCCGTTACGATCGGTGGTCGTTTGCAGCAAGCCAGAGGGAAGTGCTGCTTCGTTTTCGGTCCAAGTTTGACTTACGATGGTGGCGGCGTGATCTTGGTTTAACAAACTCAAGATGAATGATACATCAAGTATAGTGCCGTTTTCATCTGAATTGACATCGTAGAACGTGCCGCTGTTATTATTTCCATGAATAGCCTCGAATACCTCCTCGGCATCTAAATTATTTACCACGCCGTCCAGGTTGGCGTCGTATCGGTCGACAGGGCTAGTGTTTGTACCAAACGTGACACCTTCGTTACGTTCGGGGTTCGCTGGCAAATCCCTAAGTGACCTTATTTCCTCAAGTACGTCGCCGTAACCATTGAGCACTAGGTCCGTCACCCGTCCAAGTCGATCGGTGAATTGCTTGACTTGTCCGCTGGCATGATCGTATTGGTAATACTCCGCAAACGCAAAACCTTCGCTGGCACGGTCGCCTGAACCGGGTAGATACTGCACCGATTCCACACGACCGTGGTCGTCACGACCATAGATGATGGTCGTATCACCGCCATCGGGTGAAGAATAGGTTTGGGTCGCTACATCGCCGTCACGATCGCGTTCGAAGGTGGCGGTGTACCCATCACTCCGATTGACGATCAACGGTTGACCGAAGTCGTCCATCCAAGTTTGGGTCGTGACACCGGCGACCGTGCGGGTAGAAAAGTAATCGTCTAAGGGAGAGGCTGGACCAACATTCGTGCCTGTTGGATCCAAGAACACACCGTTCCACTTGTTGGCATTCAAAGTCGTGGTGACACCGTCGGGCAGAGTGAACGACCTTAGGCTGGCGACGGGGCCGCTAGTGACATAGCTGTAAGTCGTTTCGCCTTCGAGCGGATCAATGATTTTTTCTAGTCGATTGTGATCAGTATGGTATTCAAATCGCCAGAGGGGAGATTCCAACGGACCATCGCCATCCGGATCTGGCTCGGCAATCGAAATCAGCTTTCCATCAGCGACCGTATAATCGTGGCGTCGTCCCGCGAAGTCTTCGATGTAGTCCAGCAAACCACCGCTGTAGGCGTAAGTGGTTTCCAAGCCAATGGGGTCAATGATTTTGGTCAGCAACTTACCGTTGTATTGGTAGATGGTTTCGTTGCCGTGCCGCTCGATCGTTTTAACGTGGTTTCCTTGGGCATCAAATTCGTGGGTTTCACCGTCCGGATCTTTTAGCAGCCATCCGTTATCGGATCGCAAAAGGTTGGAATGAATACCCTTGGGCGTTCGATAACCATCGGCACCCACAGGTTCGAAGTGCCAGATGGCACCGCCCTGGTCCAGCAGCCCTAATCCATCGGATGTAGCAAGCGACGCAGGAGGCCCCCCATCAATGTCGATGACGGGCAGCAGTTGCATGACGCCATCGGGTTGCCAGCCCGCACCGCCGGGGCTGCCATCGCGATCAATGACTGGGAAATAAAAGTCCTTTTCAAAAGTGTATTCTTGCGCGGGATTATCCCAGGCATTAATCCCTCCAGCACCACCGGTGATCGCGGTTGCGTTGATTCGGTTGCGGTAAATCGCCGACCCCTGGTAACCCGGAAGACTCTTGAAATTAAAGATGTTTCCGATGGCAGATTCTTTTTCTTCACCCAAGGTGGCATAAATTGGATCATATTCCCAGTCAGCAACACTCGATCTGATCCGAACTCCGCTTGGTTGCTCTGAATTTTCCCCAACGACGATCTTCCAGGTCGCCAATTGGGATGGACTGTATTGATCGACGGCTCGAATGTTGGCATTGGTTTGATTCCCCGGTTCGACGGAGAGCCCGCCCACATTGTCATTCGTATGATTGCTTGTACCACCACTGCCACAAGTGCAGCACAAGCAGTTTCGGTTCCCGTCATAGATCAGTTCAAGCTCAATACTTAAAGGCTTATCATCATCGATGATCGTTCCTCTTGCTTCGTCCTCGATCAGGCTGATACCGATGGTCTCTCCTGCGGTCGAGAACGCATTTACCCCAGAAAGCACCGCGAGCATTTGCTCGTCTCCGTCCACGTCGTTAACAGGTTCGATTAAGTTATCGGGAACAATCGGAACCCTGATTCTTTGAATACTGGGACTTCCGGACTCGAACGTCAATGGCTGCGTTACGGGGCCCGTTCCCGCCGCGTTGGATGGAATTTCCGTCCACTCACCTAGATCGGATTCAATCGCGTACCACCAATCGGCTGGATAATCAGCGATCAGCTCTAGTTCGATATCGTCTTCGCCCTGGTTGAGTTCTCGCAAGTCATAGTTGACAGTGATCGTGTCGCCGTCTTCGAGTTGGGGTGTAACGGTGACCTCGAATTCGAGGAAGTTGATTTCACTGTAATCGACTCCGCCAAGGCTGAACGTTCCGGAATTGTAATCCTCGTCGGTTCCTTCAACTTCCTTGGCTGGTTTAATCGCGATCTCATAATGACGATCCGCATCGTCATCGTTGATCGTACCAATCGCCTGGGAATCCAAAATCCCGATATCGAGCTGCCCGGACAACGAACCGACGCTGGCAATCCGAGCACCAAGGATTTCATTTTTTTCAACGTCTTGATCGCCGTAAACTGCAGCGACGATTGTTTGGCTGGACTCTCCGTTTTCAAATTTCAAGGTGCCGTGCAGATAGGACACGTCAACCAACACGCCCTCTTCATTGGGTCGCTGATGCCACCAATCGATACTTCGCGGTTCGACGTAATCGGCAATCTCGTCGTTCGCGGGAGTCACACCATCAAACGTGGTTGCCGGATAAAGCCCAGCACGTTGGAACTCGACAAGAGAGTAATTAACGGTGACTGTTTCGCTCGCTGGAGGCGCCGGATCAATCGTGACCTCGAACTCCAACAGATTCGGATCAGATGCTTGATCGTCTCCTTCGATGGAGTTGGCGTCAGCAATTCGGACCTCGTATTCAAAGTCATCGTCGACGATCGTAGCCAGTGCTGTGGGTTCTTCAACTTCAATGTCGATACCTAAAGCAGAATTCCATTCCTGAAGCGTTGCCGCAAACTGTTCGTCAAGTTCGTTTGCACGCTCCCCATTGATGGAAGCGAAGACGGTGCGAACAGACTGTCCCGGCCTAAATTCGAGAGTTTGAGGTTCAGCTCCATTTGAACCGGGAAGACCGGGTACCACTTGCCGAACACCACCGACTACGATTTCGTGTCGCCAATCAAGATCAAACTCAGCAATCAGTTCCTCATCATGTGTATCATCTCGATTGACGAGTGGATCATTCTCGTTCACCGCGTTAAGTTCGTGCATCCAGTAGGTCACACTGACCACGTCGCCTGGACGCACTTCAGGAGTGATCTTAACTTTGTATCTAACTTCGTTGGGGTCTGAGTATCCGTTGTTGCCTTCTATCTGCGTATCGTCTTCGATAGAAAGCTTGTATGGCTGATCGTCGTCAACAATGCCGCCCACCGCTTCTCTATCACCCAGAGTTGCTTCCGCTGTTCCCAGGACAAGGTCGCCAGGGGTCAGGGTGGCGTCGTCCAGGATTATTTGAAAATACTCCTGCTCTAACAATCGCGGCAATTCTGGCTCGATGTCTAAATCACCGTTGATCGCGACCAGGATTTTTTGCGTTGTCCCGCTGGAACTATCGAATGACAGACTATCGGTGTTCGATTCAAGTAGATGCAGTGTACCTTCATCGTCTCTTCTGGCGAGCCTCATGTCGGCTGGAAAGGTAGCGTCGTAGGGAGCAAGAAACGAATCATTCAAGTGATACGCCACGTCCACAACGTCGCCGTTGGAGATCGCTCTTGATAAAGAAACCTCGAATTCAAGAACCTTTGGATCGTCCCAACCGTCGTTGCCTTCAATAGTCTCGACATCGCCGCCTATGCTGACTTCGTATGATCGATCGCTATCAATGATAGTGCCGATGGCTTCGTGATCGCCATCAACATCTCCAACCGGTTCAAGAAAGACTTTGAATTTTTCGTTAAGCTCATCTTCTAAATCAGATATCGATGCAATTGGAATCCA
Source organism: uncultured Rhodopirellula sp. (assembly GCA_964449225.1). Taxonomy (GTDB): domain Bacteria; phylum Planctomycetota; class Planctomycetia; order Pirellulales; family Pirellulaceae; genus Rubripirellula. The sequence goes on along the minus strand of CAYVAN010000131.1, from coordinate 5,524 downwards.
CTGAGTCAACGGATCGCCGACACTGAAGATCAATTCATTTTGGACGCCCGTGTAGTCTTCATCTTCGAACGCCGTGTCTCCTTCCGTTCTGTAAGGAATGGTAATCGTCTCATCCACTGGTTCTGAGAGGGTGACCTTAAATCCCAGCTTATTGCCCTCATCTGCAACCGCATCGGCAATGTTCACTTCGTAATTACCGTCGTCGTCATCGATGACGAAAACAGTGGAGGGGTCGGCAATGATGGCGTCGCCTGCCGAGGGCAGCAATTCGAGTTCTAGTGTAAAATCTTCGTCGTTTTCAAATTCTATGTCGTTAATGATTTCTAGTGGAATCACATAAGAGGACTGTCCCGAGCCTGATGCGGGTAAGCTAAATGTACCAGACCCTGCGGGCGTGAAGTCCTCGCCGCCGGTGGCCTTGCCGCTGACAAACGTATACTGAATGTCGATCGATTCGTAAGTATTCTGAGCATACACTTCTAATGGATAGCTTCCGACATCTTCAGGAATGCGTGTGCCAGAGTGCTTAAGCCTGACTATCTGCGATTGATCGTTGTCAATGATATTCTGGGTGTCAGAAGTATTGACGAGGTAGGCCTGCCCGGTTGGAAATCCCAAACTTCCGCTGAAGTACTCTACTAATTCAACTTCCGTGTCGTCGTAGGTATCAACAGGAATTATTTTCAAAGTCTCACCTGGGGCAAACTCAACCAACCGAGAACCACCTTCGTAGTCACCTTTGTAACTGTGTGCCGTATCGTCATATGCTGTAAACCGAACAGTAAATCCATCGTGTTGGTCTGTGTCCGCCGTGATCGTAAACCTAGCAGACAATCCTTCGACTACATCAGGACCAGCTTCGATGCTTACGCCCACAGGACCATCATTGTCGATGATCGTCGCGGTACCAGATGAGTCACAAATAAAGTGACCTCCACTAATGTCCGTGACGATAAGCTTGAATGTTTCGTTCGGTTCAGTCTGGGCATCTTCTCCCACAGTCGGAATGCTCACCCTGGCGGCTACATCTCCAGCCCTTATCCATGCATGTTGGCTTTGGATTTCCTGGTAGTCGATTCCGGGTGTGGCTGTACCTCGGCTGGTTTGGTACGTGACACGAATATCTTCGGTAGCTTCCCTATTCAAAAAGATTACAAACTCGGCTGCATCGCCTTCAACTACTTCGACGTCATGGACATGGCGAATGCAAATGCCGTCAAAGACAGCGTCTCTTATCGTCCCGTTTCCTGATTGCACTTGAGCCTCGCCGGATTGAATGGAACCAGCGATTCTGAACGCTTCATCTCCCTCTCGTCGTAAATCCGGCGTTGCACCAAACGTAAATGATCGGGTCGAGGCACCAGCTGGCAAAGTAATTGAGTGGCCGAACCCACCGTCATCCAAGTCGCTTGAGGAGGCATTCCCTGGGCCAGGTTCGTGAAACTCCGAACTGACGAAGACGACAGCTTCGTTTACCAGATTACTCCCCGAAACGACTACCGTTGCTGTTCCACCTTCATTCACGGTAGCGTCACTAATCGTAATTCTGGCGTGACGACTTCTGCGACGAGTCGCGTCCAAAATCGTCAATCTACCGTCGCTAACATTCGCGTTTGGATAGCCCAAAACAGTACCAGATATGTTTAGGATTTCGGTTTGTTCCCTTAATGCATCAGTATTCGCAAAGACATCAAAAGACACTGATGGTTGTGCACTAGTTAGCGTGACGCTTTGAGCGACATTACCGACATCTGATGGTGTAACACTATTATTGAAAATGGGCTGCACATTCACTGTCACTGGCTGATCCCCCAGGTTGGCTCCAGAAACCGTAATCGTTTTTGCGTTTCCTTCGATCACGGATGCACTTGAAATATGGATTTTTGGTGTGGTGCGTTTATCGCCATTATGTCCGCCGCCTGGGTTGTAACCAGTTCCATTTCCAGGATTTGCGCGGATCGTCGAGGTGCCGACTCTGTTGTTGGGGTGCGCATAGCTAGTTCCCTGCCGCTCATCTTGGCCCGGTACGTCGTACTCAATACGAGTAACGCTAAGGTGGAATACTTCGTCCGTCTCGATGCGGTCGTCCGGAAGTGCCATGACCATGACCTGCATTTCATCACTCCCCGACACGGAACCAGACTTCTCTTTTCCACTAATTCCAGCGTAGTCATCAGAGATGACATTACCTTCGTCGTCTGTAACGGGAATCGGATCGCTGTTTGGGCTGAAAGAAGCGGATTGCGCTGTTCCATTGAACAATTTGTAATAGACAGTAAGCCTGTCACCACTATCAATTATCCGGTTAAACTTAATTGTGAAGACCGCCTGTTGGCCCTCATCAACGGTCGTGCCTGTGATTGCTGTAACGCTTGGGCGGCTAGCATAGTTTCCGACACCGACGCCGAAATTTGAAGCGGTGGGTGAGTAGCTAGCGGTTTGACTAAGCGGCGCCCCGACAAACCGAACTTGGGATAATTCAGAAGCAGATCCCAGTGTAATTGGCGCGTTGATTGAATCCTCAAATGTACCTTCGGCTGGTGCCGTCAGCAGCAAACTTGGCCGATTCGCAAAGGTAGGGTGCTTGTGACTGCCGATCAAGAGTTCAGAATCTGCGTCAGCCAACAGTGCCAACGACACCGATTGAAGTCCGAACGCAACGGCATTGGTCAAGTAGGCGGTAATATCAATGGCAACCGCCTGGCCAACACTGGAGGGCGACAACTGAACGCTGGCGATCTCAGCACCAACTTCAGGAGCTGTATTCCACGTAAGGCTGCTTGAAGTCCAAGTGCTGTCACTGACGGCAGCTACTACTAAGTTCGACGAGCTTGTCACAACCGTGGGAACAATTTCCAACACTGCTTTGTACGCCAAGGATTGGAACTCGCTAAGGTCGAAGGTTAAATAACCATTGGCTTGATCAAGACTGCCGAGTTTCCCCAACGTTAGTTCCGTCGACGACTGCTGATTCTGATCAGGATTTGAACGCTGGCCCCATCCACTCTGTGTGGCTGCTAAGAAAATGGATTGTGATTGGTAGACCCTGATCGATACCGATTCAGTTTCAGAAAGCTGACCGTCACTTACGACATAGCCGAACCTATCCACGCCAATGAATCCTGGATCAGGCGTGTAGACAAACCCGCCTCTTGGGTCGATCGCCACGGTTCCATGGCGGGGCTGGTCTAAAGGATGTGAGGACGGTAGGGCCGTTAGCAATTGCCCATCGGGATCCGTTTCGTTTGCAAGCAGAGATGGATACAGCATTGGGCTGGAAGAACCGCCGATCACCGTCACGCCTTGCGCGGTTGCAAACGATTCGCCGGAGAGCTGCGGAGCCTCATTGTGGATGATTCCGGTAATCTTGAGTTCGGGCCGATCAACAACTGACGGATTCTGTCGACTTGCAAATTGAATGGTTTGCGGGTCACCCGCATGATCCAACGTGGAAACTAATGCAAGAGATAACTTTTCGCGGCCCGCATTCACCGCGTCAAAGACTAGTTTCGTGACATCGAGGTCAATGACTTGTTGGGTAGCGGAAGGCATAACAGTCAGCGAAGAGTTCGTCACGCCAGTGGCCGGAGCATTATTCCAAGTCAGCGTTTCTTCGTCCCAAGAATCAGAACCAACATCCACGGCTTGAATTGTGATCGGTTCAGTTGGCGACTGAAGCAACGTTAGCTGCAATGAAGCATCAAAGGTCCGACCGCTGAACTGGCTGAGATCAAATTGCAAGAACGGAGTTCGGTCAGGAGCATTCCCATCATTGGTTGTAAGAAAGAGAGTTTCTGCGGTACCGTGTGACGTTCCCGCACTCGATTCATCAGCCCAACTATCCGCGCTGACGGCGTACTTGAAAGCATTTGCCGGGTGAACCTCTATTTGACCGGTGGCCTGCCGGACTTCGTCGCCATCCGTCACGGCATAGGTAAATGCCTCAATTCCCGAAAAGCCTTCTAGCGGTGCATAACTAATGGTACCATCGCCGCTGATACCAAGGCTTCCGAAAAGCACATTCTGGTCGATTCGATATACTTGCAGCTGGTCTCCATCGACATCTAAATCGTTAAACAGAACACCAACCTGTCCGGTTCCATTGTTCGGACCAGTGATCAAGGGTACGCCCGAAACTGTCACGAAGTT
>CAYVAN010000131.1:0-1365 GCA_964449225.1 uncultured Rhodopirellula sp. | reverse complement strand
GGGTGGATCATTGATTCCGGCAATGTCAATCGTGACGGTACCCATTTCTTCGCTGAAGAGGTTTCCATCACTAACGCGGACTTTCATACTCGCATAGTGGTCTCCGAAGGCATTCTCTACAGGAATAAACTCCAGCAAACCATCATCGATCTGCTGACGTTCGATAAGCACGTCTGTTCCAACGATGAAACCATCAAGCTTCAACTCACCCCCTTGGGGTAACTCCAAGATTTGAACCCTTTGCAAGCTATCCCCGTCGACATCCTGGAAAGAGAAATCGCTACTTTGAAAAGTGTAAGCAGTTTCTTCCACTGCATTAACGGTGTGATCACCTGTCGTTGGAGCGTCGTTAATCGGCGCGACATGAATTGCCGCACTGTAGGTGCTACTAAAGCTACTGCCATCTCCTACCTGGAAAGTCCAAGTGACGGTACCTGAAAAATTCTCATTCGGAATGTAGGTCAATTGATCCATGGCAACTAGATTCGCCGAAATGGTCTCCACTTGTGCGGGGACACCGCCAAGCAACAATATTCCCGTCTCAGGCAAAGTCTCAATGTTCAATTCAGCTAGCAAGGATGAATCCGCATCCTGAAAATCGAAATCGCTTACCTGAAAAAGATATGGGATATCTTCATCGGTCCCTACTTCAAGATCGTTGGACACTGGAACGTCATTGACCGATGTCACATCTACAGTAATCTTTCCCCCAACGATGCTTAATGCTGTGCCGTCGCTGACGTAGAAGTCGAACGTTGCGTAATTGGCTCCGAATTCATTCTTGGCGGGGGTGAACTTTAACAAGCCGTCGTCTAACTGCTGATGTTCAACAAACGCGCCCTCCTCGATGATGGTACCTCCCACTTCAAGGACACCTCGTTGTGGTACACCTGTGATTTGAATCCTATGTAGGTTGTCTCCGTCGATGTCCTGGAAGCTTAAATCGCTCACCTGGAAAATGTATGAGTTGTCTTCTTCCAAACTGATTGTGCGGTCGCCGGTGACCGGTGCATCGTTAATCGGCTCGACATGAATTGCCGCACTGTAGGTACTACTGAAGCTACTGCCATCTCCTACCTGGAAAGTCCAAGTGACAGTCCCCGAAAAGTTGTTATCGGGGCGGTACGTAAGAGGGACAGAGACGAGCTGATCTGCCGCAATGATTCCAGGTTGCACTGGAACACCTCCCATCAACAACATTCCGTCGTCTGGCAGAGTTTCAATATGCAATTTAGACAGCATAGTGGAATCCGCATCCTGAAACGCGAAATCGTTGATCCGATACTCATACGGGATATCCTCATCGGTAGGTAACCGTACACCAGAACCAGTTAGGTCTTGGTGGTTGATTTTTTGTTGAGCAGT
>CAYVAN010000130.1:0-13080 GCA_964449225.1 uncultured Rhodopirellula sp. | reverse complement strand
CCCTGGCAGTGTTCCGCCATTCATTCCGAAAGTCTTGGCGACGTTCGCTACGTCATCACTCGCAAACCCAACCAGTCCCGTTGCCAGCCTGATTGGGCTTTTTCGTGCGTGCTACCAAACCCTCGGTAGCGAAACTCGCCAAGAGTTTCGGTATCATCCAGTGTTCCGCAGGTCAAATCAGTTTTTCAAGCTGAGCAATGTCGCTCGGCTCTACGAGCCGCCAGCGCAATAGGCTCGGCGAGCCGAGCGCCATTGGGGAACACTCCAAAGTAAAAAAGTCATTGGCCTGCTAGTTTTCCGCGATTCAATCCGAAAGTCTTCGCGACGTTCGCTACGTCGTCACTTGAAAACCCAATCAGGCCCGTCGTCAGCCTGATTGGTTTTGTCGTGCGCGCTACCAAACCCTCGGTCGCGAAACTCGCCAAGAGTTTCGGCGTCAGCCAGTATTCCGCCATTCAATCCGAAAGTCTTGGCGACGTTCGCTACGTCCAATGCATTCACCTTTTGCATTTTTCATTCCCAGTTTTCCTTTTTTGATCCTCCGTTTCGTCGTCTTTCGCGATTTGTCGTATCTCGCGGAGATAGCCATTGCCGACAACAAACTTCGGCCATTGCGATGTCCCAATCTGTACACCGATCGTGTAAAACCATGGTATCACTGATCGAAACCTTTTGAGTTAAGACAACATGACTGCGCCCTCACCCGAAGTCTTCGAAAAACTCGCTTCTTTTTATCTGGGTCGTCACTACGACTTAAATGAAGGCAAGCTCAAAGATGACTTGTTGATGTACGACGCCAAGGATCTTTGCACGCATGCGATGTGTGTTGGGATGACCGGCAGTGGCAAAACAGGATTGTGTCTTTCACTGCTTGAAGAAGCTGCGATCGATGGCATTCCTGCGATTTGCGTGGATCCAAAAGGTGACCTTGGGAATTTGTTGCTTTCATTTCCCGATCTTGCGCCGGGGGACTTTAAGCCTTGGCTTGAACCACGCGAGGCGAGCCGCAAAGGCAAAACGATTGACGAACATGCTGCTGATACTGCTGCGATGTGGAAAAAGGGCTTGGCGTCGTGGGGCCAAACTCCGGAACGCGTTAAGAAGTTCAAAGATTCTGTCGACATCGCCATCTACACGCCTGGTAGCAACAATGGCATTCCGATGACGGTCTTGAAGAGTTTTGACGCACCGCCGCGAACGATCCTGGATGATTCTGATGCAATGCGGGAACGCGTGACCGGTGCTGCGTCTGGATTGCTGACGCTGATGGGGATCGAAGCGGATCCATTGTTGTCACGCGAACACATTTTGATTTCTTCGATCTTTGATCATTGCTGGCGAGAAGGTAGGAACGTCACGATTGGTGATTTGATTGGCCTGATTCAATCACCGCCGATCAAACGTGTGGGCGTGCTAGACCTTGATTCCTTTATGTCATCGACCGACCGTGGAAAGCTTGCGATGACGTTGAACAATTTGCTCGCGTCACCAGCTTTTTCAACATGGCTGGAAGGCGAACCGCTCAACATTCAGAACCTTCTCTATACGCCCGAAGGTAAACCGCGACTGACGATTCTTTCGATCTCGCACTTAACCGACAGTGAGCGAATGTTTTTTGTTACGATCCTGCTGAATGAATTGTTAGCGTGGGTGCGGACACAATCAGGTACTAGTTCGCTACGTGCGATGTTTTACATGGACGAAGTTGCTGGATACTTTCCGCCGGTCGCTAATCCTCCCTCCAAACCACCAATGCTAACGCTGCTGAAACAAGCTCGTGCCTTTGGCCTAGGGATTACGCTGGCAACACAGAATCCGGTCGATCTGGATTACAAGGGATTATCCAACATCGGAACCTGGTTCTTGGGCCGGTTGCAAACCGAACGTGACAAAGCTCGAGTGCTCGAAGGCCTAGAAGGAGCTGCCATCCAGTCGGGCCAGCCTTTTGATAAGTCGGCAATGGAGCAAATTTTGGCAGGTCTTGGCAGTCGCGTTTTCTTGCTCAACAACGTTCACGACGATGGCCCCAGCATTTTTCAAACTCGTTGGGCTATGTCATTCTTGGCCGGTCCACTCGCCCGGAATCAGATCAGCCAGTTGATGGCCGAACGCAAAGCAGTGATGCAGTCCGATGCGAACGCCAGTGGTGAATCGTTGGATAAAGAGCCCGCTGCACCCTCGCGTCCGATTGCTCCGGCCGGTGTCGAAGAGTGGTTTATGGCACCCAGTTTGGTGCCCGACGATTCAGCCAAGTTGGTCTATCGCCCAGGGATCTATGCCGAATCTAGCTTGCACTTTGTTCGCAGCAGCGCCGATTTGGATAGATGGGTCGATGCGAAATACATGATCCCATGTGGTCGTGGGGTTCCAGACGACCTCTGGGAATCAAGTAAGCAGGTCAACCCCGACGTCGAATGGCTAGAAGAGCCTGAAGCGGACTATATCTTCAGCGAGTTGCCGACCGATCTTATGAGCAAGAAGAGCTTCAGCACCTATGAAAAACAATTCAAAGACTATCTATATCGTCATCGATCAATGACGCTTTATAAGAGCAACTTGTTGAAGGAATACGCGCCCGGTGGTTTAACAGAACCCGAAGCAAGAAACCACTTTAAGCAAGCGGCGCGCGAGCAGCTTGATACTGAGACCGAAAAGTTACGATCAAAGTACGCCGACAAAATGGCAAAGCTAAACGCAAAACTTCAAACAGCTCAAGATCGTGTCGATCGGGAAGCTGAACAATACAACCAAGCCAAGATGTCCTCCATGATTTCCTTTGGTGCTTCAATTCTGGGAGCGTTCCTCGGCAACAAAGTCGCAAGTCGAACCAACGTTTCAAAAATGGGAACGGCGATGCGCGGAGCCAGTCGAGCCGCCCAACAAAAAGGTGACGTTTCTCGCGCCGAGGACCAGTTGCAGCAAATCGCAATCGATATGCAAGATCTGGATGCCGAGCTAAATGAAGAGCTTGAAGAGCTTGGCGAAAAGTTCAACGTCGACAATTGGGAACTCGACACCACCGTCATCCCACCAAGAAAAAGCGATCTAAAGGTCGATGATCCATGGCTCATCTGGACGCCTTGGCAAGTCGATTCAACCGGCATTGCCATGCCACTGTTTGATGTCGAATGATGTTGAAGCAATGGTGTGGCCGAATGCTCCGCGTTCGGTGCTGAGCCGACGCGACCGCAGAGCGATTACAGAGCTGTCGCGCACTAACAGTGCGATCAAGAAACGTGCTGATGATCGTGTAGGTGTTTTTGACAGTATGCCTTTTCGCCATCGCATTTGCTGCAGTAACGAAAATCCTCGAAGGGATCATCATTGCTATTAATGCCGCAGACAGCACAGGTATGTCGGGCTAGGTGCGTTGGCCGTGTTTCTTGCATCTGCATTCCTGTGAACTTTGCACGGTCCTTGAATCGTTTCACCTGCTGGAGCAAATCGCCGGCGAAGAAAATTAGAAAGTTTCCGATCGCCGCCGTGGCCATCAAGGACGCTGAATTAATCCCGGTCGAAAGGGTCAGCAAGTAAAAAAGTCCCTGCAATAACGCGAGCCATTTTACCTTGACCGGAATCACGAACATGATCAGAAATTCGTAGTTCGGATTGATGACTGCAAAAGCCAAAAATAAGCTGGCTTGAAAAAACAGTCCCGTTACAAATTGGTCTGGAACAAGCAAACCAGCAAACGCAGTCAGAATCGCGCCTAGATAAAAGTAGACGTTGTAGCGAACCGGTCCCCAGTACTGCTCCATCGACTTTCCGATCATCATGAAGATCAGAAAGTAGAAGATCACGAAGATACCAATGGGCGGTGGATAGAACAGAAATGTTAGCAACCGCCACACTTCCCCCTCAAACACCTTGGACCAAACCAACACAGTTTGCTGAGCCAGGTTGGGTTGCATGAACGTCGCAAGCATCATTCCTATTTGCCCGAATACCAGCACCTCGGTCAGGTTGGTGACCGCAATCGGTTGAACAATCCGGTCAAGCTTTTCAAGTAGTTTCATAGATGATCCCTTGGCGGATTGGTACTGTCGTGGATCTCGTTAAAGATCTGGCCAGGGAGGGATCTTTCACAAGATCCATGATGGCAACTTCTAAGCCAGCGATCGCCTGGAAATCAAATCTTTAATGTCCCGATGCACTTGGCAACAGATTTGTGTCCCAATTCTGAAACCGCATCGGGCAGTTGATCGATTAAACGTGTCGATATCGTTGGGTCATAGTAGTTAGCAGTTCCAATTTGGATCGCCGAAGCGCCTGTGACTAGAAACTCCATCACATCATCAATGTTGGCGATGCCGCCGATTCCAATGATCGGTATATCGACCGCATTGGCGACTTGGTGAACACATCTTAAAGCGATCGGCTTAATCGCCGGGCCTGACAGCCCGCCCATTCCGTTGCCAAGAATAGGTTTCTGAGTTCGCCAATTAATTGCAATTCCCAACACAGTATTGATCAAGCAAACGGCGTCGGCTCCGCCATCAGCTGCACCTTTCGCGATATCCGCAATCTTTGTGACGTTGGGCGTCAACTTAGCCAAAATGGGAACATCGGTTGCTGCCCTTGCAGCTGCCACCACGCTGCGACAGGATTCGGCATTCGTGCCGAAGTCGATGCCCCCACTCACGTTGGGGCAAGACAGATTCAATTCAATCGCCGAGACGCCAGCTTGCGATCCTACCTTTGCCGCCAGCGAAACAAAATCATCTTCGGTACGTCCGGCAACACTGACGACAACCGGGGTGCTAATCTTGGCCAAGTAAGGCAGATGGTTTTCTAAAAACGCATCGACGCCATCGTTGTCTAGTCCGATCGCGTTAAGCAATCCGCCGGAGGTTTCCACCGTTCGCCAAGGTGCATTTCCGATTCGTGGTTCCGCAGTAATCGTTTTGGGAAGAACAGCACCTAGTCGGGGAACATCGACAATCTCTTGCATTTCGCGCGCGTAACCAAACGTTCCCGACGCGACCATGATCGGATTGGGTAACGTTAAACGGCCCAGCGTTACTTCAAGGTTCAAAGTGTTTTCCTGATCAAGAGTGAATCGAATTGCCGAAGCAATCGATCGGCAACATGCGTTTTGCTGCCAGAGATGGATTCAATGACTCGGCCGCCAGGGCCTAGCAGTTCAACAGTATTGGCATCGGAATCAATGGCAGCCGGACCATTGCTTACGATCAAATCACATAGCTTTTTTTGCAATTTAACCGTCGCTCGAAAACGTTGGTCTTCGGTTTCCAATGCGAAACCAACGACCCATTGTCCAGGCTTTTTGATTTGCCCCAGCATCGCGACAACGTCGGGCGTTTCGATTAGCTCAATTGAAATCGCATCGCCAGTCTTCGAGATCTTTTCAGTCGCCACACGCCGGGGCATATAATCGCATGGAGCGGCGGCACCAATCGCTCCTTCGCAATCAGCAAACGTCGCTGTCGCCGCATCCAACATTTCGTCGGTTGTCAGAACCGAGATGACCTGAGCGGCGGGTGGATAATTTACCGTGACAGGACCGCTGATAACGACAACGTCATGTCCCAAGTCGATCGCCGCACTCGCAAGAGCAACGCCCATTCGACCGCTCGATGCATTGGTCAAATAACGCACTGGGTCCAAGTATTGCCGCGTCGGACCGGAGGTAATTAAAATTTTAGACAAGGATCGACTACTCTCTTAACGCAGTGTCAATCAGCTCTTCCACCTCGATAGTTTCCATCGACATTTTGGCTGCAGCAAGCGCGAAGAGTCTCTTTTCGCCTTCGTCTAAATGCCCATCAGCCGCCATCATGCGAATTAAGTCGAGCATTAATTCATTTTGCTCAGCGCGAACCGTTGGAAGTTCAAGTGCCGCGTTATCGCTAAGCCCAAACTCGACCGCTTTCTGTAAATCGTATTCGTCCAAACCAAGTTCGGCACATCGGTCGGCTACTAGGTTGACCTCACGCTCGCCAAGCGATCCATCGGCAAGTGCCATCACGATCAAATTACGTAGCTGTTGTCGGCGTTTTGAGAGTTCGCTTTCTTTCATTTCCCCATCGTACCGAACGATTTTCTGACATGTTAGGGGGAAGCTATTGGCCGAATGTAGCCGACCAGCGATCCTGATCGCTCGAACGTTTCAGGCGGGTTTAGCTGGCGCTCAAAAGAATTCGCCTAAGGAACGCAGGGAACAACCGGGGGGGTGCGGTTTTTTTAGAAAAAAGTTGCATTCTTGAATCGAAAAAATCCAGGAGCTTACTACAATTTGAGAACCGTCTGCGGCGGTTTGATGCGTCCGACGTCTGGCCGCGCCGGTACGACGATTTATGAAAATAGGTTGGGTTTTTCCCGGCCGCGATTAACCGATTCAATTCTGCTATTTTCCCCCAATGAAGAGAAACTATTTTGACTTCCCGCATCGCTATTCGTTGTTTTGCCGCTGCAATCCTATTTGCCAGTGTGCTTCCCAGTGCTGTCTCGGCGCAGCAACCCTTGCGAATCACGTCACTGGGTGACTCCATTACAGCCGGTTACACAGACAATCCGAACTGGACGGTGCCGTACAACCACGGCTACCGAAGCGGGTTCTACAATCGATTAGTCGCCAGCGGTCAACAACCCGGCGTCGACTTCAACCTTGTCGGTAACTCTCCCGAAGCTTCACCTAATGGTGTGCCTCTGCTGTTTTTGCCAACCCTCAATACCGGTGATTGGTCGAACGGCGGAACGATCGTTCCGGAAACCGACCTAGAAGCACTTGGTCAGAACAACCATCGCGGTTACGGCGGTGCTGGGTCGTCATCTTTCCTTAGAGCAAGCACTCTTCCCGGAAGACTGCAAAATGAAACTTTGATCGAGCAGTTCCTTCGGGAAGATGACCCTGATGTCATTCTTCTAAAGCTTGGGACGAATGGCATTAATATCAATACTTACGAAGCTTTGGTTGATGACATATTCCGAATCAAGCCGGACGTCTCGATCGTGATGTCGGAGATATTTCCTTTTCGAGCAGCAGGAGGCTTGGATAACGATTCGAATCAACGTGTCATTGATTTCAACAACACTCTTCGGAACTCCGTTTTTCCGAAGTTTCAAGATTTGAACAAGGACGTTGTGTTGGTGGACAACTTCTCGGGCTTTACTCAAGTTGTTGACGGCGATGTTGTCTTCAGGGATGGCCTGCATGCGACTTTCAATCACCCGAATAACGATGGCTATGACGTGCTTGCTGAAAATTTCTTTAATGGATTTCAACAATTGCGGGTCGTCGCCGTGCCTGAACCTAGCAGCACTGCTGCTTTAGCTGTTGGGTCATTGTTACTGATCCGTCGTCGTCGTCGTAATGAGCGATCAGCTTAGGTAATTTGCGTTCAAAGCTTTGAGCCTTTCTGAATGTAGACGCTAGCGGCTGCTGTGCCCTAGCGTTTTAACCCATCGGCCAATCATTGGCCATGACGAAGAAACGCTTAGTCTCGGTCCAGCCACCTTCTGATTTTATAAGTTGGCTGATTAACACGGACGCTCGATTTTTCTTGTTTGAATCATTGTAGTAGTCATTGATCTGTTGCTTCGTCATCAAGCCCCAGTCATGTTGTGCTGTTTGATCGGCTGAAAGCCAGAAGGGCTTCAAAAGTACGCGATAGCGAAATGAATCGCTGAGAGAAATCGCGTCAAATTCGTGATGTGTCACCCAACGGGCCCGCAGGTGATCGGGCGATAGCAGTGCTGGTGGTTCGCCCGACGGCGAATCGAAAGTGGAATAGAAGATTCGCCCCTTGACCATTGGCTCCTGAATCTCGACTCCCTCGACATGCTTGCGACCAAGTTGCAATTGATGGTCGAACATTCGCTTCATCTTGCGCTCAAACGTGTCCTTGACGTTGGGGCCGACAAAATGGCTCCCCGCGATTAACGATTCGGCGTAGTGGAGATAGAACTTTACGGCGACTTCCAGGTGTGTCAGTCGCCCCACTTCGTCGCGGAACAAAAAGTCCAGCTCACCGAGCGTAAGACTACCGTCACGAATTGGCTTCCCGTGCGCGACCATTTCAACGCGGCGTACATGAATCAGCCAGAACAGAACCAAGCGTTCAAAGTAAAAGCCGACCCGCCGGGGTAACTGATCGTCAAAGAAATTCACCAAGCGATCCAAGTCTACGTCAGTCTCCGCGATCGGGTGCGTTTCCCGGCTCGAGACGATCAATGAAGGACTGTTGACCACCCAAACTAAATCAGCAAGCAATTGCTCGGCCATGAATTGTTGTTGGAGTGGCTTCTTCACGCCAAATTCCATCGCCTGCGAAGGAACCACTCGGTTGAGAGTGCGCCAGCGAATATCAAGAACATTGGCCAGCCAGTTCCCGGTCCGTCGCCAAGGCGATTCTTTTCGATGATTGGTGTTTCTGCTTTCTTGCGCCGCTGGGAAATTATCTCCAAGAGCTCCTCCATTTCATCCGGTCGAAACGATTTCCCACCTTGGTCGGCGGTTTGGCTGGCAAGTTGTTGCATGAAAACAGGGTCCGCCATCGGTCGCAGTAGTTCAAGGCTTTGGTCAATCACTTGGAAGACCATTTCTTGAGATTCAGTCGCCAGATCAGTCGGCATGCCGACCTTGTCAGTCGCTTGAACTTTCAGCCGATACATCCCTGGTTCTAGCGAGGGAATTTGACCGCGAATCGAAATTCCTGAGTTGCTGGATTGCGATTGGGTGGTGTTAATTTTTTGCGTCTTGCCCAGCGGGTCAATCACTTCGGCAATCAACCGAGTTGGGCCAACGGAATCGGATGCTGTGTCCAAGCTGGCGCTGAATTTCGGTGCGTTACCACTGGCAAATCGACGGGTGTCCATGTCCAAGATGATCCTGTCGTCGCCAATTTCATCACGAGACAACAGCCAGAGCATCAGTTGACGCCAAAATCGACGATGAACTTCGCTACGACCGCCACGCCACCAGCGATAAGTGGAATCAAATGCAACCGCCGATACTCGGCCACGCCCATAGCTTCCCACGACAAGCATTGGCTGATCATTATTGGATTGAAGCAGAACTTCGACCCCCGGTGCAACCTTTGGCCCGAGAAATCGATTGGCACCTAGCTGACGCGGCAAATCTTGCCAAATTTGTTCAGGTCGATCACCACCCAAGTCTGTAACGGGGTGTGATCGAGCGAGGCTCAGTCTCAATGGTTCAGTGATTTGATTGGTTCGTGAGTTTGTATCCATGTTGACGGGTAACACGTCGGACATTGCCGTGCCGGTATATCCGCCGCGTCCAAACGTGTTCGATCCGCCGATCATTACCAACCCTGCACCGTTGTCGACCTCCTCCGCTAACTGTTTCAACTGTTCGCGTCCGAATGCTGCGGCATCGAGGTCACCGATGATGAACACATCGAACTTGTTAGAATCAAACAACCCAGGCAAATTGACGGGCCAGGATCCTTTTGTGTCTTCGGGAATCCAACGTGCGGTAAGATCAAGATCGGGAAAGCGACGAAGAGCGCGGCGAATGAAGGTGTATTCCTGTCGCAAGGCTCCTTCGATGTAGAGCACGCGTCCGCCACCCTCGCGAACATCAACGAATGAAATTTGCTGATTGTTCGTCGTGATCGATTCTCCGTCTTGCGTGTCTGCTTTAACAATCAATTGATAAGTCCCCGGATCGGGCGCTGCGACGACAACTTTCATTGCAACCGAGTCGCCAGCTCGTTGACTGTTTGCCTGCCGAATTGCAAACTCTTCGGACTTCCCGTCTTCGTCGACCCATGCCAGGCGAACCGGAATGTCGATCCCGGCAAGGCCTCGCGTGATCACTTGGAAGTCAATCTCGACTTGGTTTCCCGCGAAAAACTGAAAACTGTCGGGCAAGGATGCGATCGCAACATCACGGTCGTCTCCATCGCCGGCCGCAGGCCCAATAGGAACGGTCCAAAGCGGGACACCAAGCGAATCGAGCGTTCTAGCAATTTGGGATGCTCCAACACCATTAACCGGTGCTGTTTGCGTGCCATCGCCATACATGACGACCCCAGCGATCGGTTGGCCCTGGGCGGCCGTCATCGTTGCCAGCATTGCGGCGGCTAAATCCGTTGATGTTCCAATCGGCTTGAGTTGATTGACCGCGTTTTGTTCTAGGTCCATCGAAAGTGAAACAGGCACCGCATCGCCAGCATAAGCGACGACTTCCACGGCCAGTGAATCGTCTAGATTCTGTAGGCCATCGAGCAGTGTCGCGATCGCATTCTGTTGAGCTTCAAATCGCGGTTTTCCGCTGCCATCGGACAACGTCATGCTCTTTGATGTGTCCAACGCAATCACGATGGCGGCATCGGCGGCGCGATTATCCGTTCGGATCAATGCGGGGCGTAGCATCGCCAAAATCAAGATGGCGGATGCGATCAGACGCAGTCCAATTAGCCAACGCCGCCGTTTGTGGTCAGCCATTGGCGGAGTGACCCAAAGCGTGATCGCGATTGTGATCACCACTAAGACGACCGCTAACAAAAGCGATCCGTAAATCGGTTCCAGTGCAAACCCGCTCACTGATCAGTTCGCACATGACCGGGGACAATCAACACGGGATGCGGGCTACGGCGAATCCGGTCCTGGACAAACCCTTGCGTAAATCGGTCATCGACTTCAATTGGCATGACCAACACTTGCTTTGTTGCATTCCCCAGTGCATTTGGCGGAGCGGCTTCGCTGGCTTGCGGCTGTAGGGTGTAATCGAGCCCCAACGCGGTCGCCGTTTTCGCCATCGCACCATGTAATGATTGGTGAGTCTTGGTCAGCGCATCAGCGAACTTCTGTTCGTCGATTGTTTCCTCGGGATGAAGGGCCTGCAAAATTGATCGCAAGTTTTGATACTGTTCCTTTTCGACCACTAAGTTCAAAGTGATCGAACCGGCTGGTTCGATTAGTCCAAACGCCCAGGCGGCCGCACGATTTTGGAGTTCGCATTCGCTGCTAACAATAAATCGCAGCGATTTTAAACACTCCCCGACAAGCTGATCGTCCCGACGTATGACCAGCATTGGCTTGGGGCAATTCGATAATAGAACGTCGATTACCGTTCCAGCACTGTCGGTTCCAATCTTCTCGAACGACCGGCCAAACGGACAGGGCAGGATCAATAAATCGACATCATGTTCTTTTATCGCCGATAGAATTGCATCGTAGGAATCCCCTTCGGCCCGCAAAATTGGACGACTGCCAGTGACCTCGCTAGCTCGGCGAATCGCCAGGTCTTCTCGTAGGTGCGCAAGTTCATCGCTTTCCGTTTTCTCTGGATCACGCGCATCCAAAATTAAGGTTTCGACATTGAACCGTTCACGTAATGTCTGTGCGGCGGCGATCGACGCAGCGTCCTGTTCCGATCCATCCAGGACGACCAAAATGCGCGAGGGTTTAATGGGGATAATCGCAACCGATGATCCGACGTTTGATTTTTCAAACATTCGCATCGAAGCATCGACTTCACGATCCAGTTCGCCTGATTCTGATTCACTGCTCATGTTTAATTTTAATACTCATAGTGGCGGTATCCAGCCTTGATTGTATGACAACATCACATAGACGATCGCACCGGCGACTTGCACCAGCATGATACTACCGCCCAATTTTAGAAAAGTACCCCAGCCGACATGGACGCCGGCTTCTCGTTTGAGTGCGTAGATCGCGATCACGCATGAAATGGATCCGATCGGCGTGCCGTTACCGCCTAGGTTGCAACAAATGATTAGCGTCCACCAAAGTGGTTCCGCAGGAACACCACCGTCGGAAATGTCAGTGACAATGGGAATCAGCGTCGCAGCGACCGGAATGTTGTCGACGATCGAGCTAGCGACCGCAGAAAAACCGCCAAGTAGCGGAATCAACAGGCGCAGATCATTATCAGAGAGCTCAACGACTTGCTGAGCCACGACACCCAATGCGCCGGTTTGTTTGACGCAACCAATAATGACAAACAGTCCCATGAAAAACATGATCACTGTCCAGTTGACTTTGCCGATTGCGTCTTCGACACCTTTTCCGGCAAACAATAACGCCGCCGTTGCACCCACCATGGCGATAAAGTCCATTCCGACACCCAGTTGTTGCGCGAAGACGAAACCGATGACCGTCGCCATCAGGATCAGCCCGCTTCGATAAAGCACTTTACGGTCTTCCACCATTGCCCATGGATCGAACGATTCAATTTGCGATTTCAGTGCTGCCTTTTCTTCATCGGATTGTTTCCAGGGTAGATCATTTCTGAAAAAGAATCGTAAAAATGCAACCGCGATGACCAAGCTGATCATTGCGTAGGGCAACGAGACTTTCAAAAAATGCAGGTACGGGATCTCTGCCGCCGTACCGATCATGATGTTTGGCAAGCCGCTTGCGAAGGTCGCAATGGCGCCGCTGTTGGCGCAAATCGCCACGCTCAATAACAGCGGCATAGGCTTGTAATTGAGCGATCGGCAAATCACCAGCACAAGCGAACTGAGAATTAGCATCGCGGGGACGATCGTCAGCACTGCTACGAACAGGAATGTGACCACGCACAGTGTCAGAAACAATGTTTGAGCCCGACCGCCGGTTAGTCGCACGATCCACATGCTGATGAAGTGGAACAGACCGCTCTTGCCCACCACATCGACCAAAATCCCCGTGCCGATGATGACGCCGAAGATATTCAAATCTTCTTTCAGGAATTCGTAGATCGTCGGGTATTCATAGATGCCTAGCCAGAGACTCAAGGCCACCAAGACCACCGCACCGCAGAGAGCGGCTACCGTCTTGTGGAACCGCTCAACGGCGACGCCCACATAAGTCACCATCATGATCGCCGCAAACAACAGCATGATGCCGGTGGAAGCTGGTTCCAGGGGTGTTTTTTCGATGGCCGAAGCGAGCAAATGCATCATGCGTGGGTTCGTCTAGCGGATCTTGGATGTGTCTTCCGCTAAGGATACCGAATTTTGGCTTCGCTGGCTGGTAGCTGTTCATGAGCATGCAAGCGTCCTGGGCAGATAAGCAGGGCCAATCACTTTTTCACTTTGGCGTGTTCCCCATTGTCGCTGGGCTATCCGCGCCGCTTTCGCTGTG
>CAYVAN010000129.1:0-13105 GCA_964449225.1 uncultured Rhodopirellula sp. | reverse complement strand
TGTGCAGCTTCATGCGGAACCGCATGCGATACTTCCGCTGTGATCTTTGCTACCTGACCGACACCGTGATCAGCTACTTCATGCCCTACGCCATCATGCCCCGGAACACCGTGACTTGTAACATCGTGCCCTGTAACACCGTGACCAAGTGCTTCGCCATGGTGTTCTTGATGGTGTTCTTGATGGTGTTCTTGATGGTGTTCTTGATGGTGTTCGCCATGATCAGACGCAGCGGCAGCAATGTCGGGCGGAACAATGGGTGCGGTCGCGCCGTCGATCTTGCCCATCGAAATGTAGAGCAGAAATACCGAGGTCTGAAAAATGTTCAAACCCAAAATTGATTTAATCAGATTTCGTCGGGCGATAACGATGTAGAACCCTGTCATCATCAAGAAGACAACGACCCAATAATTGTAAAGCCCAACGGCTTGCACCAGCGTCATGACTTGGGCTCCTTTTTGGCTCGAACGTGTCCGGCAAATGCGTAGAAGATCATCGTCATGACGGCCGTGACCGTAATCCCGACGCCCAGTTCAACAAGGAACAAGCCTAGGTGCTGGCCGGTCGGCAGAATCCCAGGCAGGGCATGATGTTCCAAGAAGTCGTAGTCAAGGAAATCGCCTCCTAGCAACATCGTCAAAACACCGGTGCCAGCAAAAAGTAGGACACCCAATGCCATTAGCTTCTCGATAATTCGCGGCGGAGCGACGCTTCGAACGGCACCCAGACCAAAGACGAGGCCATACAAAATCAAACCAGACGCAAAGATGACACCTGCCTGAAACCCGCCGCCCGGACCGTAGTCACCATGGAATTGAACGTAGCAACCGAACAATAGAATGTAGGGAATCAACATTTCCGTGTTGTTCGGTTGCCATCGGGTCGTCGATGGTGTCGTCGTCTTTTCCGCGGCGTAGGATCAGCAGCACTGCGATCCCGGCGGTTAACACCACGGTTGTTTCCCCCAGGGTGTCATAACCTCGATAGCTACCCAGGACAGCAGTGACGACGTTGGGAAGCCCGTGCATATCACCTTGCGTTCGCTCAACGAAACTAGGGCTGGGGTGAATGTGAATTGGGTCGCTGGGGTCACCGATTTGCGGCATATCCAGAGTTCCGTAGATCAACATGCACCCGGTCAACACAACGACAAAAAACGGTACGGGTCGAAATTTTGACCCGGCTGCCTTTTCAGTCGTGCCAGTCAGAGCAAGCGTGCTGAGCATCAATACGGTCGAAATGCCTGCACCGACAGCTGCTTCGGTAAACGAAACGTCAGGTGCATCAAGCAATAGCATCCAGCTTGCCGACAGGAAGCTGTAGATGCCAGTGAACATGACTGCGGCCCACAAGTCGCGAATGCGAGCGATCGTGACTGCGGTGATTGCAAGAAAAAGCAAAATAGCGACGTCAATTGCGGTCATCATCTACTCGCCTCCTGATGGTTGATTCGAGCTTTGACGATTCGCATTTGGTACGTCCAATTCAGGCTTCAGCCCACGGGCAAGCGCTGACCGAGCGAGCGCGTGACACGACGAGGGGCTTGTGACCAGCACAAAGAATAAAATGATCAGCAGCTTAAATGTCACCAATGACAGCCCCGCTTGCACCATCAAGCCCGCCAAGATCAAGCCTGCCCCCATCGTGTCTGTCAGACCGGCTCCGTGCATTCGCGAATAGAATTCAGGCAATCGGCAAATCCCGAAGCCTCCGATAATCGCAAAGACACTGCCGCTGATCAGCAATCCGCCGCTAATCAACCAGACAATCGATTCGTAAATTTCGCCCCCAAACATCGGATTTAGTCTCCACCACTTTTAAGTACATTGTTCCCATTTGATTCATCACCAAACGGGACATCAAACTTGGGATTTTGCCCCCCGAATTCACCTTGGGTCGTAAACCGCAGCAACGCGACCACTCCAATGAAGTTCATCAGGCTGTACAGAAGAGCAAGGTCTAAGAAATCGGTACGACCTTGCAGGAAGCTAACCACGCAGATCAGTAAAACCGTCTTCGTTCCAAACATATTAAGAGCCAATACGCGATCAAAAACGGTTGGCCCCAGCATCGCGCGAACGAGCGCGAACGACATCGTGATTAAAATGGCGACGCAGGCAGTGAATAAAAAGATCATTGCTAGACGTCCTTCTGCGGTTCGTTGTCGGTAGTTTTTTCCAACCGGCAAACCCTGTCGTTCATGTCACCGGACATGTCGTCGGCTGCTTCTTCAAGCGACAATGCATGGACGCGGATTTGATCGCCAAGCATTTCGACTGAAACCGTCCCCGGCGTCAACGTAATCGAATTTGCATAGATCACTCGCCCAAGTGGTGTTCGCTGATTGGCGTTTACCGTGATCATGTTCCGCTTAAGCGGCATCTTTGGGGATATCACAATCTTGGCGACTTCCCAATTCGATACGGCGATCTCCTTGATCAACCAAGGTGCGTAATGCGTGAAAGGGCGAATCCCCAACTGCGCGGGGGCTCCCTCTTCATCAATGATCTGCATTCGAACGCCGAGGTACAGACAACCAAGGCACGAAAGCACTCCCAAACCGATTAGGAAAGGATTTTCGAAGTGGCCGGACCACAACAGCCAATTGGCAAGTAGCAACAGCCCTAAGGTGACGACGTATTTCAAGATCAGCTTCCTGCTTCGACTCTCGACTCACAAAGAATGTCGCGGGAATATAGCCCTCGAAGCGTTAGGATCAAAGGGGAATGTAGAGCGATGGGGGATAACATGCGCAACTTCTCTTTTTCTAAACTAGAAACGCGTACCCTCAACTACCCAACTTCACACGAAGTGCGGTTCAGCACTGCCTGGCAAATTGCATCATGAAAATCGACCATCAAATTACGCCTCAGTCACTGCTAAAGTCCTTGGAAGGGTTTTGGAAACTGTCGGCCGCGAAGATTGAATCTATCGAACGCGAATATGACGCGTCCGCTGGTTCGCCAGTTTTTACTGTTGATGGGCGTTATCAAACACGCGGCTGGACTGAGTGGACGCAGGGGTTCCAGTACGGCAGCGAGATTTTGCAGTTTGATGCAGGCGGTGATTCAAAGATGCTCGAACGTGGACGGCGGAACACCCTTGAGAAGATGGCTCTACACGTCACCCACTTCGGCGTTCACGATCACGGCTTCAACAACATTAGCACATATGGCAATTTGCTTCGGCTCATGCGTGAAGGCCGAATCGATCAAAATGATTGGGAACAACGGTTTTATGAAATGGCGTTAATGGCATCAGGTGCGGTGCAGGCGAAGCGATGGACGACGATCCCTCGCGAAGATGGGAGTGAAGGCGGCTACATCTATTCATTCAATGGGCCTCATTCCCTGTTCGCCGACACCATTCGGTCCTTGCGATCGTTGTCGGTTGCTTATCAGCTGGGGCACAAGTTGATGGAGGAGAACGACCGCAAGGTGAACTTGTTGCATCGGGTGATCCAACACGCCCGAACGACAGCCGACTTTGCGGTCTACTACGGCGAAGGACGCGACGCCTACGATATTTGCGGCCGGACGGCGCACGAGAGCATCTTTAACCTCAACGACGGACAGTATCGTTGTCCTAATTCGCAGCAAGGTTACGCGCCGTTTTCAACTTGGACGCGAGGGTTAGCTTGGATCATGGTTGGATTCCCAGAACAATTGCAGTTTCTGGCAACGCTGGACGATCGAGAGCTTGAATCGATCGGTGGCCGCGCGGCGATTGAATCATTCATGTTAAAAGCTGCTCGCGCGACATGTGATTTCTATATCGAAAATTCTGCCGCCGACGGGATTCCCTATTGGGACACCGGCGCGCCGGGGCTCCATCGACTGGGCGACGGATACCTTGACCGCGCAGCAGACCCATTCAATGACCACGAACCAGTCGATAGTTCAGCGGCGGCGATCGGATGTCAGGGCTTGCTGCGTCTAGGTGATTACCTAGGCAGCCAGGGTGACGGAGATTCTGCGAGGAAATACACCGCAGCCGGCCTGACAATTCTGCGGACGCTGCTGAGCGAACCGTATCTGAGCATGGATGATTCACATCAGGGATTAATCCTGCATTCGATCTATCATCGCCCCGGTGGCTGGGACAGCGTTCCCGCAGGGCGGAAAATCCCCTGCGGCGAAAGTAGTATGTGGGGCGATTACCATGCTCGCGAAGCCGCATTGTATGTCCAGCGATTGGCCCAGGGGCAAGCCGAACATACTTTCTATCTGTGAATTCAGGCTTCGTTTGTTCCCACCAAAAAATGTTCCCGCCAAAAAAACGTTCAGCCAAAATCCGATTCCAGGCAACTTGCGCTAACGGACTTTTCGGAATTCAATCTTTTGAAATGAAAAGGATGGAAGTTTTAGCGTTAGGTTTAATGTCGAGCTATTTCGTGCTCTGCCACGTCCCGATTTGATAAATTTAGTTTCCGACCACTTCGGCAGAAACTCACGCTGAAGCAACTCCTTTTCTTTCTTCCATCGTGACTTGCCTGGCTCTTCCAGGATCCGATTGAAGTCCCCGTTTTTGTCGGTCGGATTGCGCGAATCTGATTTCACCCGATTCGTAATCCAACCACCTTCGTTGACTCGCTTTCCAGCTTCGGGATGACTTCTTACAAACTGTTGTTGAGCATTGTTTTCGCGATCGTAGCTGAGCACGCGGTAGGCATAGCGGCTTCCAACACGCGCAGGAACGGTGAGTGATAGATTAACGGGTTCATCGGCGACGTATTCAGGATCAGTACTAAAGTTGTAGATCATTGCATCGATTGACTTCAGATCGTCGTCCGCAGCAAAGATACCGCCAATCTTGTTCGTTGACTCATTGGGCTCACCGGATCGCTGCCCGTTAAAACGATTTTTCCCAACCATGGTTTTAAGGGCAAGGTAAGAAATCAAATTAGTTTTGTCGCCCCAAGTGTGTACTTGACCGATCGAATGCTGGTAGACCCAGGCAGCCATCATGATGTCAAAGGCGCGGTGGTGCGATGTGCCGACGCCAATTCCAATCTTGGGTGCCGGTTCGGTGAACAAAGAGTGCTCTGGGATTTCCAGCCGAGCTTGCCTTGGCCACCCACGAGCATTCAGAAAGGGTTGAAAGTCGTCCTTGTAAACTCGTTCCAGATCGATTTGTCGCGGTTTGTTGTAGGTCGGGTAAAAAGAGATACCGACAAAGTCCAGTTTCAGCTTTTTTCGATGACACCAGGTCACAAACTCGGGGCCATGTCGTCCCTTGCCGCCAGCGGCCAAAAAGTGGGCGGCCAATTTAGCGTCGGGCAAAACTGACAAAACCGCGTTGGCCGTGTTTTGATAATGGCGAAAGAAGTCCATCTTGGTACCGGACCAATGATGCGGATGATAATCCGATTCCGTGCCGATCCGAAATCGCATTTCCTGCATCTGCTTAAATCCGTACTGATTCACCAATTTTCGCAGAACCGACTTGATGAAATCGTTCCACGCCTTGGGGTCACCCGGCGGAAGTGAATTCCCGTAGGTTGATATTCGATCCTTTTCCGGATACTCACCCGCGTCCTTATTGTTGCCAAACTTCAATCCGCGTTGGAAGCACCAGGGAGGATTGTCGAGCACCAGTTGGTGGATCTTGTAGCCTTGCGCAAGGACGCCATCAATTCGGTCGGTCACCTTCGATAGCCGATAGACATATTGCTGCTTGGTTTCGTCCCAATAGCAGCTGTCTTCCTCGGTTTGCATCTTGCCATCTTTCGCCCAGCCCCCAAGCAAACGAATGCAGTTCATCGTATTCGCTTGAGTCGTTTGATTACGACTCTTCTGGTTACGACTCTTCTTGTCACTTCGGAGGCGAGGGTACGGAGGGATCTCGTTGCGGACGCTCCAGAAATTGTAGAGTGGATCCTGCTTGTTTCTGGCAATGTTGAAATGGCATGTAAGGTTCACTTCAGCATGGACTGAATGAACCAGCAAGCAGACCGTAGTTAGAAGGAATGCAAAAGATCTCATTGCCAAGCCGTTCAGGGCGTTGAAGCTTCTTCAGCGACTGATTCGGTAACTTTCTCGGATGTTTCCGCTAGCGCTTGAAGATTGCAATTGAATTGATGATCCCCGGCGGTCACCGTTATCGAATCGCTGCGATCTGGAAAGATGACGGTCGCGGTGGTGCCCGGCGGGACTTTCACGGACATCGACAATGTGTCGCCCTGCCGAGTCCAGCTACTCGATGCCATGCCGTACGGGGTTTCCAGTTCAGCATTAGCCGAAGTCAGAGGTCCACCTATGACCGGCTGGACGAAGAAGTGCTTGTAGCCAGGATGTTCTGGATCAGGCCCAAGCCCAGCGATCTGCTCAACCATGAATTGACCAATCGCTCCGTAGGCATAGTGATTAAATGAATTCATTGAAACATCGCCGAAACCGTCTTGGTGGCTGTAACTATTCCAGCGTTCCCACATTGTCGTTGCGCCCTGGTTAATCGAATAAAACCAAGATGGATAGCTCTCTTTGAACAAGACCGAAAACGCAACATCTGCATGGTTGGTTCGCTCTAGCACGCTAGCGATGAACGGCGTGCCAAGAAAACCTGTGCGTAGGTGCCCGCCCGCCTCGTCAATCAATCGAACCAAATGCTCACTCGCTTGCGTCACCTGATTGTCCGGGATCAAGCCAAACTCGATCGCCAGTAAATAACCTGTTTGTGTTTCCGGTGAATTTTGTAGTTTTGCCTCGCCATCAAAAAAACGATCGGCAAATGCATTGCGAACAGAGGTTGCTTCTTCGCCATACTTCTTGGCTTCTGATTCCTTGCCAAGCACGCTGGCAGAATCAGCAAGGATGCGAACACTATTCGCATAGAACGCTGTCGCCAGCAACTCGTGTGGTGTGTCTCCTTTTTTGTCGTCCGCGTAGGGCTGTAGCCAGTCGCCAAAGCCTTTTACTTTTGTAACGATGCCCGACTTCGCTTTGCCACGGTACCACTGCACCAACTTTTCCATCATCTCAAAGTTGTCCGAGAGCACTTCGGTATCGCCGGTTCGCACGTAAACAGCCCAGGGGATAATTGTGGCCGCGTCCATCCAACCAGGACTTCCGCCACGATTGTTAAGCGCATCGGGAATCACATGGGGAATCCGGCCATCGCTAAACTGATCGTCACGCATGGTTTCCAGCCAACTTTTCCAAAACGCATGGCAGTCGTAATTAAACATTGCCGTTGGGCAAAATGCTTGGGCATCACCAGTCCATCCCATGCGTTCGTCACGCTGCGGGCAGTCCGTAGGGATGTCCAGAAAATTGCCTCGCTGTCCCCATGTAATGTTTTTCTGTAACTGGTTTAGTTTGGAATGCGAGGACTCGAATTTGCCAATCCGCTTTAATTTCGTGTGCATTACAACGCCTTCAACCCAATCAGGGCTGGGGGCGGTGCCGTCGGGAAACCCAGAAAGTTCAATGTATCGAAAACCATGGAACGTAAATGTCGGCTGCCAGCTGACGCTGCCCGCCTTTGCTGCGGTGTAAAAGTTTGTTGACTTGGCCGTGCGGTAGTTTTCGGTGTACATCGTGCCGTCTTGATTTAGCATTTCAGCAAACCGCATCTCAATCGTTTGGTCTTTCTGCACTGGGATTTTGATCAGGGGCCAGCCCACCATATTTTGCCCCAGGTCGAAAACAAAACGTCCTGGCTCCGGCTCGGTGATTGCCTGTGTCGTCAAGGTTTCCGTCGCACCGACGGACGCAAAAGGTTTGGGCGTCAATCGAGCGATGCCCAAGTCTTCGGTAGCTGCAACAGGCTTCCACTGCGATACTCCTGTCGATTCGTCGAAACCAGGTTGATTCCACCCTTTCATCTCGTTGCGTGCATCGTAGGTTTCGCCATCGTAGATGCTCGACACACGGATAGGCCCGTCCAGCGTTGCCCGCCATGAACCGTCCGACACAATCGTCTGGGTGCGTCCATCTTGGTAAGTAATTTCCAACTGTATCAACAGTTGCGGCGAACTGCCGTAGAAGTTGCGCCCGCCCTTCCATCCAAGGTGCCCGGCGTACCAACCGTAACCAAGCATTGCACCCAATGCGTTGTCGCCATCCTGGATTCGATCGGTCACATCATAGCTTTGAGTGTCAATTCGTTTTTTGTAAGAAGTCCACCCAGGAGTGAACGCATCATCGCCAACTTTTTTTCCATTGAGAAACGCCTGATAAAGACCTCTTGCCGTCACATATAGCCGAGCGCTTTGCACGCCAGCCGATGCGGAAAAGTCGTTGCGTAAATATGCGACGGCTTCTTTTTCCGAATCAGTGTCATCGGCTGAACCAATCCATTGTGCTTGCCAGTCATCCGAGGTTAGCAAACCCAATTCAAAGCGTGCAGGACTGCTCCATTCAGACTTAGCACCGGATTGATCGCGAAAACGAACACTCCAATCGAGTTGCTGCCGCGAAGTCAGCGGCGGGCCTTCGTAGGGAACAAAAACGGATTGGTCAGATTCGACCCAGCCGCTGTCCCAGATGAATTCATCACTGCTAAATTCATCACTGCTAAATTCATCACTGCTAGGTTCGCCCACTTTGATCTGGTAAGCAGATTGGCTTTGCGTTCCCTCTGGCAATTGCCAAGAAAATGTCGGCGTTGGGTCATGGAAACCGATTGGATTTACAAACCCCTCGCCCACGACCAAATGATGCGGCGCATGATCCGCAGCAAACGAACTCCCGCAGACGCACAGGTTCATAACGGTACACAGAATCACAGCTTTGCAAACTCGCGCGCTTAAACGTATTCGTTTCATGAGAATTCCAGATGCAGATTTTTGAAACAGTGCTTTGCTAGTGTCCAATCGAGTGAATTTAGTACTTGGGGTTACCCTTCCATATCTTCCAATTCTCGCCCTTTGGTCTCACGCACAAATTTTGCGATGAAGGCAATCGAGACAACCGCACAGAACGCATACAGTCCGTAGGCTCCGCCTAGACCGATACTGGCCAGCAAGATAGGGAACGTCATCGTTACGGCAAAGTTACTAACCCATTGGGCTAGCCCGCTGACGGCAAGTCCAGATCCGCGGATTTGGTTTGGGAACATCTCGCCCAGCATCACCCACATCACCGGTCCCCATGACATATTGAAAAAGATCACATACAGATTGGCGGCCACCAATGCGATCGGACCATTGCGACCTTCCAGTTTCAATGCTCCACCGTCTTGAACCAATGCTTGTGCAAACACAAAGGCCATCACAGCCAAAGTGATCGACATTCCAATCGAACCGATCATTAACAGCGGCTTGCGTCCAATACGATCGATCAAGAAGGTTGCAACTAAACACGCAGCGATGCTGAGTGCGCCGCTAACCACGTTAATCAACAAGGCATTGCTTTCCGAAAATCCAGCGGACTGCCAAAGCACGGTTCCGTAATAGAACACCACGTTGATGCCAACGAGTTGTTGAAAAGTTGCCAGTCCGATACCAACCCAAACAATGGGGCGAACGCCACATCGCTTATCGACAATGTCTTTCAAGCTGGGCCGATGTTCAGCACCCTGAAGCGACGCGTCAATTTGTTGCAACGTTGCTTCCGCGTCATCGCCCATCAATCGCTTCAAAACCGATAGTGCCTTGTCCTTCTTTCCGCTGGCAACCAAAAAACGCGGACTTTCGGGAATGAATAATAGAGCGACGAAAAAAGTCACCGCCGGAACCAGTTCAACCCAGAACATCCATCGCCACGCTTCGTGTCCCCAGGCAAACTCCATTGTCGAACCGCCTGCTTTGCCGGCAATCACGTAGTTACTTAGGAATGCGAAGAACAGACCCGAGATAATCGCGATCTGCTGAATCGATGACATTCGACCGCGAAATCTCGCCGGCGTCACTTCGCTGATGTAAGCCGGTGCCAAGACGCTAGCGGCACCAACGGCCAACCCACCCAGGATCCGGTAAAAAATAAATTCGCCCGATGATTCGGCAATCCCCGATCCCCAGGCGCTGATGGTAAAGAAGACGGCCGAGACAATCAGGATGCTTCGGCGTCCCATTTTGTCCGCCAAAGTTCCGGCGAAAAACGCTCCGACGGCGCAACCCAATAACATCGACGCAACATTGAAGCCCGTCGCCACACTGTCGGAATCGAATGCCGTTTTAAGCCCGTCAACAGTTCCGTTAATGACGCCGCTGTCGAAACCAAACAGAAAGCCGCCGATCGTTGTCACGACGCTGATCAGAATGACGAAGCCAACGTTGGCCGAATCGTTTTTTGTCATAGTAGTCATCGAAAAATAGGAAAAGGGTTAACTGTGTTTTACAAACCCAGCCGTATCACCGAATGTCACTCGTCGATCGGTCTGATCATAGTCTACCAAACCAATAAACCACGCGGGGTCGGTAGCTCTGATGCAACGAATTCACGGACGTAAAAATATCACCCAAGAATTTTTCGGCGAACTGGATTTTTTTGCAAAAACAAAGCTGGCTCAATTCATGCTCCTCGTAACGCAAAATCTAAAAAAACGAACGATCAGTTCTTTGCGTGGCATCAGAAGCAAACGACTTTTGATTAGTATTAAGGTCGAAGTCCTCTAGTTCGAACGCCAACTGGGAAACCTCTATTGATGATTAAAAAACGTCTGCTAACTCTTACTGTTTTGCTGGCCGGTTGGGTCACCGTTGCTGATGCACAGGATAAGGTTCAAAGCTCCGAACAGGAAACTGCGACCTACCGCGATCCGTCAGTATCCGTTGACAAACGCGTCGAAGATTTGCTGGGTCGGATGACGTTGGAGGAAAAGGTTGCTCAGGTCAATTCGATCAGCATTCGTGGATCGGCTGCGACCCAGGAAGGTTTCGTCAAGATGGAAAAAACCATCACGGAACGACTCAGTAACGGAATCGGCCAAATCGAAAACACGTTCGATCCGCGTCCACCGCGAAAGAGTGTTGAACAGGTCAATAAGATGCAGCAATACCTGATCGACAATACTCGATTGAAGATCCCTGCTTTGATCGGCAGTGAATGCCTTCACGGACATGCAGGATACAATTCCACTGTTTTTCCCGTTCCGCTAGCGATGGCTTCCAGTTGGAATCCTGACTTGGTCAACAAAGCCTTCAATGCAATTGGGGTTGAATCGCGAGTTCGCGGGTCGCACGAAGCACACACGCCGGTTTTGGACTTGGGCCGCGATCCTCGTTGGGGACGCATTGAAGAGTCCTATGGTGAAGACACTTACCTTGTCAATCAAATGGCAATCGCCGTTGTTTCGGGCTTGCAAGGTGGGAAAGATGGGAATCCAGGACGCGAACACATCGTGTCAGCACCGAAACACTTCGCTGGCTACGGACAGGTAGCCGGTGGGCGTAACTTTGCCGCCACCCCGATTGAAACCAAGACACTCTTTGACGAAGTTTTGCCACCGTTCGAGGTCGCCGTCAAAGTTGCCGGCGCGCAAGGCATGATGGCATCGCACTGCGACGTCGGCGGCGTGCCCGCACACGGCAATCGTTGGCTGCTGACGGATCTGCTGCGAGACCAATGGGGTTTCAAGGGTATGGTCGTTTCGGACTACATGGATATCAAAAGGCTGGAGGAATTTCATCATGTCGCTGAAACAGTAGAAGACGCCGCTCGCATGGCAATCATTGCTGGTATGGATTTAGATCTGCCCGATGGTGTTGCTTATCAAGTGCTGACGGAAGTGATCAAGAACGAACCAGAACTGGAATCACACCTCGATAAAAGTGTGTCTCGGATTTTGAGGCTGAAATTCATGATGGGGCTGTTCGAAGATCCATTTGTGGATGCCGACATTGCCGAGAAAACCGTCGGCCAACCGTCGCACGTCGCTTTGGCCGAGCAGTTGGCGACCGAATCAATCACGTTGCTACGAAACTCGGATCAGATCCTGCCACTTCAGCTAGACGAGCTAAGCCAAATTGCCGTGATCGGGCCTAACGCTAACGTCGATCTGATTGGTAACTACACAATGAAGAATGACCACGTCGTGAGCCTATTGGACGGCATCACCGAGTTCGTAGGTGATTCCGCTAAGGTCCAATTCCAGCAAGGTTGCCGTTGGGGGAAATTGGATCCGAAGACCGGATATCAGGCTTTGAGCATGGAAGAGGAACTTCCGGCAATCGAGAAAGCGGTCCAGCTTGCGGCAAACTCAAACGTTGCGGTCATTTGCGTTGGTGGGAATACCAAAAGCAGCCGCGAAGCCTTTTACCGCCCTGGCGTTCGCGGAGACCGTTCGACGCTGGGATTGCTTGGCAACCAAAAAGAACTGGTGATGCGAGTCATTGAAACGGGCACCCCAACCGTTGTGGTGTTGATGGGCGGTAGGCCCTTTTCCATCCCTGAAATTGCCGAACAATCGTGTGCCATTTTGAACACGTTCTATCTCGGGCAAACCAATGGTACCGCCCTCGCTAAAGTGCTTTTTGGAGAAGTCAATCCAAGCGGGAAGTTGCCGCTAAGCATTCCGCGATCAGCGGGCCAACTGCCCGTTTACTATTCGCAAAAAGCAACGTCGTTCTACAAAGACTATTGGGAAGAAACCTCACGACCCTTGTTCCCATTTGGTCACGGGCTGTCGTACACAAAGTTCGAAACGTCGAATCTGAAACTGGAAAGCCCAACGTTTTCGATGGACCAACCCGTCAAGTTCACGGTCGATGTTAAGAACACAGGTGATGTCGCCGGAGCGGAAGTGGTCCAGGTCTATTTCCGCGATCAAGTCGCCTCGGTCGTACGTCCAGAAAAGCTGCTTGTGCGATTCCAGAAAGTGTTCCTTGAACCCGGCGAAACAAAAGAAGTTTCCTTTGAGCTTTCGCCGAAAGTTGACCTATCATTCACAGGCATCGATATGAAACGAGTGACTGAACCAGGCGAATTTGAACTCACCGTTGGCGGCTCGATCAATAGCGACCTGAAGGCGAAGTTCGCTATCGAGTAGAACAAAGGTGGCATAGGCTTCCAGCCTGTGTGTACCCAACAACTTTGGCGATAGGTCGCGGTATCAGATGCCAAAGCGTCAAGCTAGAAGAGAGCAAATGAATGCGTGACTTTGAGAATTGACGTAGGCCGGAACAAGCGAAGCGCAGTTCAGGCAATTGCATTGCACGGTGTTG
>CAYVAN010000128.1:0-13112 GCA_964449225.1 uncultured Rhodopirellula sp. | reverse complement strand
GATGAAGGATTTGTTCCGTCATCCAATCGAAACTGGTTTTCAAATCGCCAAGCAAGTCGACAAAGGCGGCAAAGCCTGTTGTTTGACCACAACGCTGGAACATGCTGAATTGAAGCGTGACCAAATTCACGCGTTTGGCAAAGACGAGCTGATTGCTCGTTGCAAAGGTAGCATGACGGCAACGATCGAACCTGTTCCGGAATAGAACTGTTCCGGAGTAGACCTGTTCCGGCAATCGACCTTTTCCGGCAATCGATCAGTCGAGCACCAAGCCGCATCGGTTCGCCGGTTCGATGAAGCCCAGGGTCGTTTTTCCGTAGCTGCGAAAATCCCACGGTCCGGGTGGCAATCGGTCGGTGTCGAATGACTTTTCCGTTTCAGCCATGATCACGCTTCCGGGCGGCGCGTTGGACAAGCCAGCACGAATGATCTGATTCAGCCGCTCCAGATCTTCGTCCCACAAAATATACGGTGGGCATAGAAAGACGACCCAAGGCGTATCCTGGGCGGGAGGCCCAAGCAGCGTTTCGGCGACTCGGAATGTGTCGGAGTGGATCAGGTTGATCTTTGATTCAATCTCTAACGACTCAGCCGTCTTTGTGATCTGCCTGCCAGCCATTCGATTTTGTTCGACCAGCACCGCCGACGATGCACCGCGACTGATCGATTCAAAACCCAATGCTCCCGTGCCAGAGAAAAGATCAAATGCGATCGCACCCTTGATTGCACGGCCCAAGATATTGAAAAGGTTTTCGCGGATATTGTCTTTCATCGGCCGCGTAAATTCTTCGCCGTGATAGGTCACGGTGCGGCCGCGCATCGTGCCGCCAATGATGCGCAATTTCGCTGGTTTGGTTTGCTTGCTAGATTTCATGGGATCAATATAGCCAGCATTGCTCCGTTGGCGACACCAAACCAATCTTCAATTGAAAACGTAGTGAAACAAATCGCCAACGAATTGATTGTCGCCGACCACGTGGTTGTCAGTCTGTCGCCCATTTTCGACCGAAGCCCTTTTTAAAGTACTCAAATGCGTCAAACCGTCCCGATTACCCACAACGGATTCCGGTTGCGGGCGTCCTTGTTCTTGATCGCTGTGGGTTTGGTTTGCTCTGGGGGACTTTCAAGCGTTTGTTTTGCCCAGGAAGCGTCGCAGGTACAGATGCCTGCCACCTCGGAAGATTCAGCTACGGAAGACTCAGTTACGGAAGACTCCGGCGCAGACGAGACGCCGCCAGCCACCGCGCAGATATCGTTTGAGGAACTGAAGAAAGATCCAGAGTACCGGGCCGAGCTGAAACTTCGTACCGAAGCGTTTGAGACTGGACGTAATAAGTTGGCGGACGCGATCTCGGATCAGCACTCTTGCTTAGTTCGTTACCGAAATGAACAAGCGACATCGAAGACGGACAAGCAACAGTACTATGAGGCTAGGCAGCAAGTCCGTGATGCGATGGACGAACTTTATCTTTTAGCGATGGCGTTGGGGAGGATATCGCCGTCGGCTGACGCTGGGCAGTATTTAGTGACCATGATCAAGCACCGTGCTGAGCATGGGATCTACAATTACGAAACCGCCGAAGGCGCAGCCCGCATGATCGACGGCGGAGCGAACTTTTTGTATCTGTTCCATGCCGCGGCCAGATCTGCGGTTGTTAGCGGTCAATTTGATGTTGCCAGGCGTCTCTACGAAGCAATGTCTGAGGATGATCTGGAAGAGATTGACCGTAGGTTCATGTACGGCTTTGAACAGCTGAAAGAGAACTTTCTTGAAGAGCAAGAGATTCTAAAGCAAGAAGCGGAAGCGGAAGAATTGCCAAGGGTAAAGCTAAGTACCAGCGAGGGTGATATCGTGTTAGAGCTTTTCCTGAATCAAGCGCCCTCGGCGACCGCCAACTTTATTAATCTTGTCGAAGAAGGTTTCTATGATGGTCTGGACTTTCATCAAGTCATTGATGATCTGCTGGCGCTGACTGGCGACCCGTCCGGTTTGGGTGACGGTCACAGTGGAAATTTCTTGGTCGACGAACATCATCGTCCAGACGCCCGCCATGGCTTCCGTGGCTCGCTTGTGATGGCAAAAATTCCCAAGGGAAAAGAGTCAAAAGACTTTGTCCCTAATTCTGCGAGCAGTCAGTTTGCAATTTTGATGGTGCCCATCGTCGGAATCGAAAAAGAGCAAACGGTCTTTGGCCGAGTCGTCGAGGGAATGAACAACATCGGCTCGCTGCGGCGAGTGGACCCGTCAAAGGAGAAAAAGAAGGGTGAGGTTATGTTGCCATCGGATCACATTATCGAAGCGACTGTTATTCGTCGTCCGAAAGAGTTACCCGAACCTGTTTATGTCGACCTGAAAAAACAGGTTCAGGAATTGATAGAGCGTCAGCGATCTAAGTTAGATCCCGCCGACCAATAAACCACTCCGGTGGTCTCGTCCGGTTTGATGCGTTTGAATCCGTGCCATTCCGGTTCAGCAGCGTATTGATAAACCCAAGCGGAGCCTTGGGGCTGACCAGTCCAGTCAAATGTCTCTACGACAAGCCGGTCGTAAAGGTTCCGCAAGCCGGGTTGGTTGGTGACTTCGATGCGGTCAAGCGTGGACGTAACTTCTGTGATGTGTTCCTTGCGAAATGTCCATACTTCTCCCTTGATTTTTTCAACGCCGGGTCGCATTGCCGGATAGCCTGGACCGTCGTAAAGCGATCCTCGCACCCATGCTGATTCAATCGATTCGGGTGAACGCGGCCACATGCTCGATCGGCAGTTTCCAGAGCAGAGCGTTCCGTAAACAAAAAAGCGATTCGGATTCATCAGTCGGCAAAGGCGGCGTGCTTGTTCAGCTTTTCTCGCACCGAATCTGGCAAGGTGATTTTTTCTAATCCAGAATCATCCAGTCGGCAGCAAACGACAACAATCGTTCCGACAGCGATCGTATGCTCTTCACCTTGATCGGATCGACGAAATCGAAACGAGTAGGTGACGCTGGATGTGCCAAGTTTTGCGACCGTGACCTCGATCGTCAAAAGATCTTCAAAGCGGGCGACACTTAAGTAGTCGCACTTCGCCGATACTCGCGGCCACGTAACCACTGAATTGCTTTGCGTGTCAGAGTCGTAATCTTGCGTCTCTGTTTGTTGCAACGCTGAGTGCCGTTGTGGCATTACAGCGATGCCAAGCGAGCGTAGCATTTCGTGTTCAGCGGATTCCATCATTGGAAAGAATGCTGAAAAATGCACGATCCCCGCCGCATCGGTATCGCGAAACTCAATACGGCGGGTGGTCGAAAACAAAGCTGACTATTCGCCAACGTATGGCAGCAAAGCCATGAAACGAGCTCGTTTAACGGCCGCACTCACCGCGTGCTGACTCGCAGCGGTACATCCGCTCTTGCGACGGCCAACGATGCGTCCTTGGCGGTTGATCATCTTCTTCAGCAGATCGATGTCTTTGTAATCAACGTACATCGGCCTCGGGCGATGACCATCGACAAAGATTGGATCTTTCTTCTTGGTGCGGCTTCGGACTCGGCTACGTTTTCGGGCACGGCTACGCGTGCTCATCGGACGGGGGGCCATCAAAAACTCTGGGGTTCATAAGGCGAACGGACTGTACGGCCGTCAGGTAAGTCACCGACGGCTCGCCATGGAAGTGCGGCATTATGCAGATCGAGGCACAATAACGCAAGCGTTACTCGATTAAACCTAACCGGATTGCTTTGACCGCAGCATCGGTGCGGTCTTTAGCTTTAATCTTTCGCAGCACATTTTGCACATGCTCTTTGACCGTTTCGACGCTGATTTTAAGCGATTTTGAGATCTCTTTATTGCTCAAACCCAACGCAACGTGTCGTAGAACCTGTGCCTCTCTGCCGGTCAAAGGGAATTCCGGTGGAAGCAAGTTCGTGTCAACCTTCTTTCGCATTTCACGCTGGATGACGTCCATTCGTCCACCAACCGACGGGCCGTTGCCGCTAAGTACGTGCCTTAAGTCTTCTCCAAGTGAGGCCATCGAGCCATTTTTAACCCAATAATCCTGAGCCCCCAATGCCGCCGCTCGTGCAACGTAAGTCGGGTTGTCGTAGGCGCTCATCAGGACCACGGCGACATCGCTCTGTTGGCGAATTCGACCGAGAATTGTCAGCCCATCAGTCTGGTGAATTCTAACGTCCATTAGGACGATATCAGGGGCTTCTGAATTCAACGTCTCGATCGCCTCGTCACCGGTCGCCACCGAGCCCACGATCACGAATCCCAACGGTTCTAAGATGCACGCAAACCCCATCCGAGCCGCTTCGTGGTCGTCAACGATGAGTATTTTCGTTGCCATCAGTGAGTCTTGCCCCCCCTTGCGAGCCGTGCTCGTTGAGTTCTACGTGTTGGTCAGTTGTCTAATTTCATCAAGTTTAGATGTTTGCTTTACCAATTGTTTACTGTTTTCTCTGCCAATGAAAGCCCTGTCTTTCAGCGTAAGTCTTTTGTGAGAAACGACTTCTGGCACTTCTGGGTGAAGCCCTTACCCCATTTGGGGAGTGTGGTGTTAGTAATTTGATTGGTGGAGACGCCCAAGGGAGTAAAGCAAGTCTTTGAGCAAGTCTTTGACCTGGGCCAAAGTGTGACCTAGTTATTTGACGGTCCTCTCTTTTTTTGCACTCCCATTCGTTTTTGAAGCTCCCATGACGTCAAACGCATCGATCCTGTTGGTTGACGACGACCGCCACCTTGCGGAATCCATGGCCGACTGGCTTTCCGAAATGGGGTACCAAATCGCTTTGGCTGGATCGATCAGCGAAGCCAAGATTCAGCTGTCCAAAGCTACTTTTGACTTGTTAATGACCGATTTGCGGTTAGGAAACGAGGATGGATTCGACCTGATCAGTCATTGCAAAACCCAGCATCCAGAAACCGCCGTTTTGGTCATGACGGGCTACGCTACGCCCGACACGGCTGTCGAAGCGGTTCGCGCCGGTGCGTTTGATTTGTTGACCAAGCCGTTGATCGATAACGAGTTATCGCTGGCAATTGATCGGGCACTGGATCAACGCAATGTGGCGATCGAAAACGAGCAACTGCGTCGCCAACTGGATCAACGCAGCGGGATGGAGAACATCCTTAGCCACGATTATCGAATGCTGAAGATCTTTGACACGGTCGATAGTGTTGCCGACGCACGAGCATCCATCCTGATCACCGGCGAAAACGGAACCGGTAAAAGCATGATCGCACGCGCGATTCACGCCAGAAGTTCTCGGCGTTCGGGGCCTTTCATCGAAGTCGCTTGCGGTGCCTTGCCGGATACGCTGCTTGAAAGCGAATTGTTTGGTCACGTTGCGGGTGCCTACACCGGTGCCAATACCGACCGTGACGGCAAGTTCCAATTAGCCAACGGTGGAACCTTATTTCTAGACGAAATTGGTACAGCAACGCCTGCCATGCAAGTCAAATTGTTGCGCGTGCTGCAAGAGTTCCAATTCGAGCGTCTTGGTGGCACGACCACGCACAGTGTCGACACTCGCGTCATTTTGGCTACCAACGAAAACCTCTCAATGTCCGTCGAGAAGGGAACGTTTCGGCAAGACTTGTTTTATCGAATCAATGTTGTGAATATCGAATTGCCAAGCCTGCGTCAGCGGGTCGGCGATTTACCTCTGCTGGTCGATCATTTTCTTCGCGAAGCAGCCGAAACCTGTGGTCGTGAAATGGATTGCTTCAATGACGAAGCGATCAACATCATGCAGGACTACCACTGGCCAGGTAACATTCGTCAACTAGAAAACGTTGTCGAACGAGCGGTTCTGCTTGGGCGTGGACCTGTGTTGACGGCGGAAGATCTGCCACCAGAATTGACAGGTCATTCAAACGAAGGGTTCGGATTGGGAGACCCTGTTGCTGACGTTCAAGCAATCCGCGTGGGCGAAGTGTCCGGCAAATCACTACGGGAAGCGCTCGAAGGTCCCGAACGTCAAATCATTCTAAAATCGTTGAAGGCGCACCAGTGGAACCGAGCTGCGACGGCTGACGCCTTGGACATCAACCGCACAACGCTTTACAAAAAGATGAAGCGTTTGGGCTTGGATGATCCAAGATTACAATTTGCTTGAGATGACGCGGCAGAGGCTTTTGGCACCGGCTCTCATACCGCTGCCGCCATCGCTGGTGATTCAATGATCGGCATTGGCATGCTGATCTGTTCGGCTCGCACCAATCGGATGTTCTTGCAACGGGAAAGTTGGAACTGTCGCGGTTGTTCGCGGCACAGGCACAATCCCAAAAAGCGATAACTGCCCATAAAACGAATTGGGCTGACCACGCGGTGTGTCCGATTTCCCTTGGCGTCGTCGTAATCCATCTCGATGACGTAGTTGTCACAGTCTTGCATGGCTTGGCGAAGAATACGATTCATCATTACCCCCCGGTAATTGAAATTCAGTTTCGAGGCTCACTTGGCCTGACGAAAGAAGTATTGGTTCGCCTCGTGACAAGTCTGGTCAAAGGCCGCCAAAACCCAGGGCAACTCAGTTCTTGAAGCTGGGCAACTTACAATCTAGCGGAATGACGCGAGCCATCCGGTAAATCAGGCACCGGGCGGCTCGCGACGCTTTGCTAAAGGGCACCCCAGCTTGAAAAAGTGATTGGCCCTGCGCCAAAACCCGCCTTACTTAGCCAAATGGCTCAGCAGCGGCTTAGCCAAACCTGGGAAAATCGCCAATGCCCTCGCCGCAGCAAACCGGGCGGCTTGCGAGCGAATCGCGGATGTGACCACCCGGCAAGTTCTCTTTTTAGCACCCAGCAATCGCCCAAGTTCAGCGTCCCAGAGATTTCCCAGATCCGCAGCCTTGTTTTTCGATAACGAACTTGCGATCAGGTCACCCGCAGCGATCCCTGATTCCATCGCCCACGTCATCCCCTCGCCCGTGAACGGTTCGACATAACCTGCTGCATCACCGATCGCGATAATTCGTCCAGAACCCGCACGTCGGGTCCGACGCAGCGGCGGTGTCGTCAATAACGGGGATACTTGATCGAACTCGCACTTCAGTCCCCCTCGGTTCAGCAATGACCAAACTCGATCGACCGGCTTTCCGCTCGACGCTGCATTGCCACCACTTTGCAACGCCGCTGCAATGTCGACTCTACCGTCGGCCAATTGAACTAATCCGACATAACCATCGTCATCGCAAACCATCACGATTCGGCCAGGTGGCACGGCGCGTTCTTCCGCTGAACCAGCAGGCTCGTTAACAAGTCGAGCGGTGAATGAGATTCCGAACGGGCCATGTGGTTTTTCGGTCCAGGGCAATTCACCTGATGCATCGCCTGACCTCAATCCCGACGCGACGACAACCGCATCAAACGACTCGGCTTTCGTGTTTGTGTTGCTGGCCAGTTGGGCTAACACGGACGTTCCAGAAACCTCTTTGATGTTTCCTTCGCACTGAAAGTGAACTGACGCTCCTAGGCCGACCGCACGTTCGATCAAGATGGGGTCGAGCGACTCGCGTGAGATCGCGACGCCCTGTTGGATTGGCAATTGGATCTTGCGACCATCAAAGTAGCCGACCCATTGATTTGTGCTGACGCCCGCATTTGATACCTGATCCAGAACGCCCAGTCGATCCAATTGCTTGATTCCC
This sequence comes from uncultured Rhodopirellula sp., assembly GCA_964449225.1. Classification (GTDB taxonomy): domain Bacteria; phylum Planctomycetota; class Planctomycetia; order Pirellulales; family Pirellulaceae; genus Rubripirellula. The sequence goes on along the minus strand of CAYVAN010000128.1, from coordinate 5,482 downwards.
GAACCGCCTAGACAGCAGCCGCAAACCTTGGCTCGGGGAAAAGTGCCCTTTTCAACGACCGTGACCTTGATGCCGCGTTCTCGCAGTGCAATCGCACAGGCCGCGCCGGCGACCGCACCGCCAATGATTAACACCTTTGGTTGATCAGCCATCGGTCACGCGAAAGCCACCGAAGGTTTCGTGACTTTTTCGCCCACAACAACTTCATCCGCCGTCATGATGAAACGACTCGGGAACAACCGGCGAATGCGGACCGGACGTGATAGCGATTCGGTCGCCATGTTCTCAAATTCTTGCATCGTAAATGCTCCGCGGACACTGGCTGTCGCGTCGAAGTGAACGATGGGCGAACGAGTCACGATTCGCGATGCGACTGCAACCATGGCTAGATTCAATCGAGTTCGATCAAGATCGCAGACCATGATTGTGCCTTCGGTCGCTTGTTGCATCGACTGCATTAACCCGCATGCTTGATGGCGTTCCAGATGATGCATAAACAGGGAACAGGCCACGACATCGAACCCATTGGGGAGCGGGTTTTTTAAGCAGTCGTGTTCAATCGCATCAATTTTGACGCCAGCTTGGCGAGCAGCGGCGAGCTGTGCTTCCACCGCCGTGTCGCTGATATCGGTGGTTGTAATCTGCAGTTCAACTCCGTCGCGTTTTGCTCGCCGCGCCCAGTAGATCGGTATATCACCGGAACCGCTTGCGACATCGAGCAACAGCAGTCTACGGTTCGGGCGGGCCAGTGCCCAGCGTCGAAGGTGCCTGTATAGCTTGCCGCTAACGCCGCTGATCAGGTTCAGTCGTGCAAGTCCGATTAACGCCTGCTGGTGAACGTCCGCAGGCAAATCCGGGTCGTCCATTAATTCCGGTATCCGCGAACGTTCAAACAAAACGGCTAGTTCCTAATCAGTGAAATACGATTGTTAAATTGCGACTTCGGCGTCTGGAATCGTTGGTCTTTCTTTGGAAGAGTATCGCCAAAGCAAACCCGCAATCGAGCCAGCCATCACGAACACGCTGACCCATTGGGATATCGACAACGACGTTCCAAACTGACCTGCTTCATCGACACGCACCCATTCTAGAGCAAATCGCAGGATCGCGTACGCGGCAAATCCGATGAACATGACGCTACCGGTTCGCAGGCGAAAGAGCGAGACGGCACACAATGCCAGGCAAAGCACCAGTGAGCTTCCGCTGCTGATAATCTGAGCTGCGCGAACCGGCAAGGCTCGATCGGGTAATTCCGTGGGCGTCCAACGCGTTCGCCGGCCATCGACGGTCACGTAAACTCCCAACTGAACGTCTTCCAAAGGCAAGTTTCGCGGAGCCTGATCCAAGCTGGAATAATCCGGTCCCAATTCATCCAGCCGCGAACCGACGGTGATCCCCGCCTGATCGGCCAATGAATCGGGACGGACTTCGACGATCTTGCGTGTTTCTGCGTCGTACTTGAAACCGATCAATTCACCGCTCGCAATTTGGTCGCCGTAGACCTTTGCTTCGGGCGGGAACTGAACAGCCATCTGGCCTTCTTCACATCGGCCGCCGTAACAGCATCCGTTCATCAAGCATCCCATCCGTCCAAAAAACACGCCCAGGAACATGCAGGGCACAATCACGTCACCAAAAGTCAAAACTGACAAATGATTTCGATACAGGTAATAGGCAACCGCCAACCCGCCTCCGATAAACGAGCCGTAAACCACCAGCCCGCCCTCGGTAAACCGCAACACGTTACCAATGGATTCCATGATCGATCCGCTGAAAAATTGTTCGCGATATTGGACGACGTAAAACAAGCGTGCCCCCGCGATGCCACCGATAAAGGCCCACGGTGCCATCGAGTAAATCAGGTCAGGGTCGATTCCACGACGTTTCGCTCGAAATGCAGCCAGATAGACAGCCGATCCCACGCCAGCCAACAACATCATCCCATAGCCGCGAATCGCTAAACCCACTGGATCGCCGTCGACATTTTTTAGTTCAACCCATGGCAAAACAAAAACGATGACCGCTGCGGCAATCGCCCACATCATTCCTTCGCCAGCGATGACTGATCGTACAGCTTGAATGAGAGGTGCTTTTTGCTGTCGCTTGGCCACCATGAATCGAATCGCCAAACCCAACAGCAATAGGATCAGCAGCCATCCGAAACCAAAGACAGGCAGGGCAGCAATCTCATGGGGAATCAACAGAAGTGTGCGTCGCATGATTGACCTGGACCTTCGCAGGTCGCTTTTTCTACGCTAATTGGATCGATAATGCCCGGTACAAAGGTTTGATGTATCGGTCGAAAGCAAGTGGGTTCTACGTTGTCGGCAAGCAAAATGTCCAGATCGGCCTGGGGAATTGAATCATCATGACACAGGATATTTACTCTCGGCCGCTCTCCGGTACGACTGCGATCCAACGTTTTTTGCCTGCGATGGCTTGGTTGGCAACTTTTGGTCTGCTTCCTTTCCAACCATCCGTTGCCGACGAAACAGTCGTGGTTCCCGCGTCAGCCACGATGGAAACCGGCATCGACAAACAGGTTTTGGTTGACGAACGGGCTTTGGTTGACGAACAGGCCTTTGCCATCGTCCAACGAGTTTACCAATCTGGGATTGCCGATCCGGTCGCCCAACATCGTCTGCTTTTTGATGCCGGGGTGATCTATGACCTGCCCGAAATCCAAACGCGAATTGTGACTGTTTACGATCCCGCCAAAAAAATGGTGATTCTGATCGATCGCGAAGCCAAAAACCAAACTAGCATCAGCACGGAAAAGCTAGTTGAATTTACCGCAAACGTAAAAGCGGGCACAGCGAATCCTGGTGATCTCGGTATCGGTGCGGTTGTTCGTCCCAGCGATCGTGTCGATGGATATACCGCCGAATTTTCAACCGACGAAACTTCCTTTGCTGAATCCTCTTCCGAGGGCGATCCAAAGTCTTTTCGCGTTCGCTACGACGTCACGACTCAATCAGTCACTTCACACGCGATGGCTAAGGATTTTGGGCGATTCAGTGACTTGTCGTCCAGGCTCAGTCTTCTTCGTCGTCGTGGCATTCCTCCTTTCGCACGAATGTCGCTGAGCCGAAAACTGTCTTCGCTTGGCGTTTTGCCCCACCTGACAACTTTGGCGGTCCAGCGCGGCCAACAGCTGGAGCGTTTTAGATCCACGACCGATTTGGAAGCTTTCACGGCGGCGGACAGCAAAATGATCAATCAGGTTCGAGGCATGATGGCGTCGTACGAAATCGTGGTCATGAACGAATTCACAACCCAGTAGGATCATTTTTGGTGTGATGGGAGTTGCTGCGGATCTAAAGTACCCTCTACCACTTCGTCAGATCTCGATCACACACAGTTTGTCTTCATGTCCGAACCTTCCAGCGACTTCTTTTTCAATGCCTACGATCGCGACGAAATCGCGTATGGTTTGACGCCCTCCGCTTCGCTCGCTGCTTATTTGGAACAATTCAGCCGCGACGGTCTTGATGGCGGTGCCCGGGCTTTGGATCTGGGGGCTGGTGCTGGCCGCGACACCTTGGCGATGGCAAAAGCCGGTTTTCACGTGACGTCAGTTGATATCAGCGAACGTGGGCTACAACGCATTGTTGAACGAGCCGAACAGTTTGGCGTCGGCGATCGCGTGACGACCCAAGTTGCGGATGTGCGGAAATTCACGATGCCCGCCAACCACTACGATGTGGTGATCGGCACGACCGTTTTGGATCATGTTCCCGCAGCGGACGCGAAAGTGGTTTGGTCGTCCATGGTGGGATCGCTTTGCGATCAAGGGGTTTTGTTTGCTGAAGTTCACACAACCGAAGATCCCGGCAGCCCTGTCGCGCCGGGGTGCGATTCCGAAGCACCGGTCAGTGAGACCGCAGGTGCCGTGGTGAATTACTTTTCACCCAATCAGCTAGCGTCGTGGGCATTAGAGCCGCAATCCAAGTTGCGAATCTTGAACTACGAAGAACGGCTAGAGTGGGATTACACTCACGGGGCTGAACACATGCACGGCAAGGCAATTTTGTTGGCCGTTCGTAGCGGCTATCATCCCAACTGGTACGGCCAGCCTGCCGCGTTCCCACGACAAAAATAGTTCGCGAGATCAAACAAACTGTGTCTTCTGACGAATCCCAATCAAAGACAAACCCAGCGCCGACTCGGCGCGACCATCTGGCATTGGTCCGCACCGATCTAGCGAACGAACGGACTTTGTTGGCGTACGGCCGGACGGCATTGATGGTGGCAGCGACCGGTTTGACGGCGGTCAAGTTCTTCCCCGATACGCCGGGAATCGTCACGATCGGCTGGACCCTGGCCGGCGTGGGAGCCGTCATTTCAGCGACCGGGATACTACGTTTTGTGAAGCTAAAGCGCGGACTGCGGCAATGCTAAGTCTGGCCGAACCCAATGGAAACGCTAGGAAGAAATTTCGCCTGACGATCCGTAGGGACGCGTGCTAATCACACCCTCGCTCGGACTGCTGGCGGTCCCGTAAAGGCGGCGTGGAATGCGGCCAGACAAATAAGCGTCGCGTCCCGCCATGGCAGCGTATTTCATTGCTCGCGCCATCCGAATGGGATCACGAGCGTGAGCGATTGCCGTGTTTAATAAGACGCCATCGGCACCCAGCTCAAACGCTTCACTGACATCACTGGCCGTTCCCACGCCAGCATCAATGATGACGGGATAACTTGGGTCGCCTTCTTTTAAGTATTCCAGGATGATCTTTAAATTGTTCTGATTCAGTAAGCCTTGACCGCTGCCGATGGGACTGCCCGCTGGCATGACGCTGGCGGCACCCACAGCTTTCAAACGCTGCGCCGTGACCGGGCAGTCGCTGGTGTAGCAAAGTACGTTAAAGCCTTCCTTGGTCAACTCTTCGCATGCCTGGACCGTTTGGGCGGGATCGGGAAGCAGTGTGCGGCTGTCACCGAGCACTTCCAGTTTGACCCAATCGGATCCAGGGTTGCCGAGTGTCTTCAGAATCTCGCGACCAAGTTTGGCAGCCCGAATCGCATCGGTGGCGGTGTAGCAACCCGCTGTGTTAGGCAGCAGCGTGTAACGGTCCAGGTCCAGGAAGTCGAGAATGTTCTTTCCGCTTCGGTCGTAGAGACGTTCGCGGCGAACGGCCACTGTGACGCAATCCGCTCCTGATGCATCGATCGAATCCCGCATCTGATCCATCGTGTCGTAGCGACCGGTGCCGACAATCAATCGGCTCGTCAACGTGTGACCGCCAACGGCCAAGGACGCGTCTTCGCTGATGATATCGCTCACTTGAACTTTGTTTTCTGAGGTTCGCATTTAACCACCGCCCACCAAGGTGACGACCTCGACTTCATCGCCAGCACCAACAACTTTGTCAGCATAGTTTTCGCGTGGGACAACGTCGCCGTTCACTTCGACCGCTAAATAATTAGGCGGCACATCGACGGTGTCGAGCAGTTGTTCGACCGACATCTCTGACTGAATC
>CAYVAN010000127.1:0-13233 GCA_964449225.1 uncultured Rhodopirellula sp. | reverse complement strand
AAATGGTCGGTTCACTGGTGGGGCTTCATCAGAGCATTTTGGGAATCACGTAGGCGGCATCTTTCTGGCGTAAATCCTTGTGAAGGATTCTCGAGCAATCAGATTTTCCAGCGCGATTCACCACGCAAAACCCACGATGGTATTCTACTGGACCGTCTTCCAGCTTTCCTCCGCCGCACTCTTTAGAACCGCATCGCAAACGACTTGCGTTTCCAATGCATCCCGGAAATTGGGATGAAAGGTTTCGCCTGTGTCCAGCGATTTTAAGAAATCCGCGACGTGGTGAACGAAGGTGTGTTCATAGCCGATGTTCAACCCAGGCACCCACCAACGGTCCATGTAAGGTTGGTCCCCATCATGGTCGGAAACGTGAATCGAACGCCAACCACGAAGCTTTCCTTCGTCTCGATGATCAAACCATTCTAGGCGATGAAGGTCATGCAAATCCCAGCGGATTGATGCGTTCTCACCGTTGATCTCGAACGTGTAAAGCGCTTTGTGGCCTCGTGCGTATCGCGTGGACTCAAACAGACCAAGCGAACCGTTATCAAACCTGCAAAGGAAAGAACATGCATCGTCGATGCTGACCGGTTGGACCTTACCGGTTTCGCTATGCACCCGTTCTTTGACAAAAGTCTCGGTCATCCCCGACACCTTGCTGATCGAACCGTTTAGCCAAACTGCGGTATCAATGCAATGCGCCAGCAAGTCTCCCGTAACACCACTGCCCGCCGCAGCGGCATCCAGACGCCACAATGCAGCACCACCCTGGGGCACGTCATCGGAAATCGTCCAATCCTGCAAAAAGTTCGCACGATAATGAAAGACGCGTCCCAGACGCCCTTCATCGATCAACTGCTTTGCCATCGTAACCGCTGGAACGCGGCGGTAATTGTACCAAACTGAATTCGCCACACCCGCTTTTTCAACCGCCGCGACCATCGCTTCGCCTTCGGTTGGATCCAACGCGAGCGGTTTTTCACACAGGATCATTTTGCCAGCTTCAGCGGCAGCGATCGCAATCTCAGCATGCGAATTATTGGGTGTGCAGATATCAATCGCGTCGATGTCATCTCTTTTGATCAGTTCTCGCCAATCGGTTTCAGTCGATTCGTACTGCCATTGATCCGCGAAGTCTTTCAACTTGTCTTGGCTGCGACCGCAAACGGCCTTCAGCACCGGGCGGTGCTTGAGTTCAGGAAAGAAGTCATTAACGCGTTTGTATCCGTTGCTATGAGTACGGCCCATGAAGCCGTAACCAATCAATCCGATGTTCAGTGCTTTTTGCAATTTAATCTCGCTCGTTGGAAGTGGTTTGCTATTGCTGATTCCGCCAGCGAAAGGGCCAGCGGTTCTGTCGCGCGTTACTCGTTCCAGCCGTGGGCATCTTGAACGCTCAACATCGATGCCAAAACGCTGTTCCAAGTTTCGGGTTTCGTCATCTGTTCATTAGGGAACATGCAACCATCCCAGCAAATGTGGCGACAGGTCTTCAGCACGTCGCCGTGTTCGTCTCGCAGCCAGAATCCGGCGTCTTCAGCAATGTTCAGTTTGCCGCCTGGATCGTTGGGCAGGCAGTGACGACCTGTTTTGTCATGGCTACCGGTCCCATGAACCGTTGCATCGTTTTGAGCGACGTGAAAGTCGATGGTCCATTCACGTAGCGAATGCGTCAGCTCTTTCAACGCGGCTTTTTTCTTTTCGTTGTCGCTCCAATCAAAATCGACTGGCAGGATCGCATCGCTGGGGGCGTTGTGACCCAAAAGGTAAAGCAGCGTGTGCGCCATGTCGGCTTGGAAGCCCAGGCGTTCGGGACGGCCGACTCGACGAAGCAGGTCTACCATTATTTTCCAGCTGTGCATCCCACCCCAACAAATCTCGCCCTCGGCTGCTAATCGCTCGTCATATTCCTCGGCGATATCGCAGGCGGCTTTCATCGTATCAGCAATCGTCGATTGGCATTCATCTGGTGATTTGGACCAATCTTCGACCGAAGTAGCGGAATCGATTCGAACAACACCGGTTGGGCGAACACCCATTTGCCGAAGCTTCTGTGCGATCGTGCAACCTTTTCGAACTTGTTTTAGGTAGGCATCCACATCATCGCTGTCACCGCCAGCAGCCCCACCACCGGTCGGTGGCCAAACGGGCGCGACAACGGTACCGATCACAAGATCACGCGATCGAACTTGCTGAGCCAATGCTTCAAGTTCCTTATCGGTTGCGTCGATCGATACATGCGGATCAAAAAGAAACAAATCGACACCGTCGAACTTTCGTCCATCAACTTCGGCGGCAGCCGTTAGATCCAACATGGTTTCCAAATCGATTGGCGGTTCGTTCCCTTCGCCGCCCTTACCGACAACGCCTGGCCAGGCTGCATTATGCAGCTTTGGAAATTGATTGGGATGATCAGTCATCGTCGGTGCCTGTTAAGAGATGGGTTAAACTAGGGAGCGATAATCGCAAAGGTTGAATCGAAATTTGTTAGGAACCAGCCTTGGGCAAAGCATCATGAACATTGGGGCCGATGTTACGCAAACCAACCAGTGGTTCGGTGTCGGTATCATCAATCACAACACTCGCGGTCGCTGCGGTATGCGCGGTGAAAACTTCCTTCGTTGTTTCCGCAACAAATCGGATCATGGCAGGCGTTTGCAAATCAAGCTAGCCGATTTTGCCAGGGCATTTAACGCTGATCCAACTTCACATGACTGATGGCTGATTATTTCAAGTTTATCGAAATAGGAATCGCGTTAAAGAGAGGTATAGAACTGTATAGCGGTGTGAAATATGCTTACCGCATGATCAAAATGCTGTCACTAGCCCCAGTTGTATGGGCTGACTGATCGCAAAACAACCTACCCAGAACCTTTGCTGATCGACCGACGATTTTCACACTTTCGCGAATTTTTTATGCCCACTCAAACTTCCACACAACGAGTCCTTGGTCCTCGCGAGGATAACATTCGATGGGATCAATCGTCTGCGTTAACGATGCAGGTCGAGACCCGTTCAGGCTTAATCAAAACGCGATACGGAAAGTTTATTGGTGGCGCAAGCGATGGCGTGGAAGTCATTGAAGTTGATACTGGCGAAACGACAACCTTAATCCTTCCAACACGTGGCATGTCGATTTGGCGAATACGGTCAAGCGGAATTGATTTCGCCTGGCAATCGCCGGTTGCCGGACCTATTCATCCAAACCAAGTTCCGACTTTTGATCCGAGCGGACTGGGTTGGCTGGAAGGCTTTGACGAGCTTGTCGTTCGTTGTGGCTTAGAAAGCAACGGTGCGCCTCAGTTTGACGACAACGGACAATTGGTTTATCCCTTACATGGGCGGATTGCAGGAACACCGGCGGCGGGTCTTTCAATTGAATACGACGAAGCATCGGGCCGTTTGGAAGTGATCGGTGAGATGGTTGAATCACGTTTGTTCTTCAAGCGGTTGCGGTTGCGGAGCCGAATACGTTTTCACGCTGGCAGCGATGATGTGGAATTGCTTGACGACGTCACAAATGACCTGACAATCCCAGCAAGCATGCAATTGCTGTATCACATCAACTTGGGAACACCTGTGTTGACCGAAGGTGCTGTGATGGAGGCTGCGATTGAATCCCTAGCCCCCAAAGACGCCCTGTCGGCTGGCGAGATTGAAAGTTGGAACCAAGTTGGCCCACCCCAAGAAGGATTTTCTGAACGCGTGTACTTTGCGCGACTGCAAGCCGATGAAAACAACGTCACGACCACCATGCTGCGATCGGCGGATCAAGCAACAGCAATGGCGGTCAGTTACAACGTGTCGGGTTTACCAAAGTTCATCTTCTGGAAAAACACAGCCGCGATTCCCGACGGATACGTCGTTGGAATGGAACCGGCAACGAATTACCCAAACACACGCCAATTTGAAAAAGATCAGGGTCGGGTCGTTGAAATTGCGGGTGGCCAAACCAAGAGCTTTCGTGTCACGCTACATCCTCTCACGACTCAAGAACGCGTCGCCGAGTTTGGTCAGAAGATTGACAAACTACGCGAAGAACAGCCGGGCGAAATCCATTCGACACCACGTCCTGGTTGGACTCCCGGCGCTTAATTGAGCGGTGCCTGAACTGCTCTCTGCTATCGCTTTAGCATCATGGCCTGCTTGACTGAATCCGGGTGAGATCAGCTACGGCGGCTGGATTCGATACCCGTTAGGTGGCCAACGTTGTTCGGTCCTGGTTATCGACAACCGGAAAGAATTCGTCGACGACGCTGTGGAATTGTTCTGCGGTGGAAACCTTGGCAACGTGGCTTCGGAAGAACCTTGCTCCGTGTTTCCCTTGCGCGTAACAACAAGCGTACTTTCGCATCAGCACGGTGCCCTTTTCTTCCCCAAATCGGTCAACAACCAATTGGTAATGTCGCAGCATCACCTCACGCTGCTGAAGCATCGTCGGTTCGGGCGGAATGGGTTCCCCACGCAGTGCAGCAGCCGCTTGTGCAAACAACCAAGGCCGCCCCAAGCACGCACGTGCAATCATCACTCCGTCAACGTTGTAGTTCTTAAATGCAGCGACCACCTTCTCGGCCGAATCCAAATCGCCATTTCCGATCAAAGGGATGTTCTTTAAGTGCGATTTAATTTCGCTGATGCGATCCCAATCAGCATGACCTTTAAACATGTCTTTCGCGGTTCGACCGTGGACCGTCAGTGCCGCCGCGCCAGCCTCTTCAACAACCTTTGCGATCTCGTTGCAGTTGACATTGTCGGGCGAACATCCAAGCCGAATCTTGGCGGTCACCGGCGTCGGCGCGCAAGCGACCACCAACTGACTAATGATGGCGTGCATTCGATTTGGATCGCGAAGCAAATAGCTGCCGCTGTGCGCTTTTTCGGTGACCTGACGAACCGGGCAACCGAAATTGATATCAACAACGCTCACCTTGTACTCACCCGAGAGTCGCTTCCCCACCTTGGCCATGGTGTCGGGATCGTTATCCCAGATTTGAACCGCAAGGGGTCTGGATTCGTCGACCACGCCCCACAAACGATCAGGATGTTCGGCTTCGTTTTCGTCTAACCATACGAACCCGCGCGCGTTGACCATTTCGGTCGCCAACAAACCCGCACCGCCAAATCCACGCACAATTTCCCGAAAAGCTGCGTTGGTAAACCCAGCCATCGGCGCTTGCAAGATCGCTGGATCGATGACGAGATCGCCGATACGAAGAGGTGGTGGTGGGAACAATTTCTTGCATCACTGGAGTCATGAATGTCGCTAGATTCTTTCCACCATCCTAACGCGAAGCAACGAAGCGTCTACCAAGCTTTTGACCAGCTAGCGATCACAGAATAGTCGGTTTCCAACTGAACTCCGTTCAAATCCTGATAGACCGTGGGCACGATTTCAACGTTGAAATCGTGACCGTTCCAGATCGCCTGCGTGCCGAGCCCGAGATTCAACCAGTAGCCACCGCGGAATTGCTCGACATTGGTGCTGACCACTCCATTTGGTGTTGCGGCGTCCTCGCCATCAAAATCCGTACGCCATCGATTTTCTACTCGGAACGACGCGGACCATTTTTCGGTCAACAGAACGCTGGTCCAGGTATTCAGACGAAATTCGTCGCTGACGCTGTAACCGCGATAGTTTCGACCAATGGGAAGGTCCGTCGCCAACTGCGTTCCCCAGCTGCCCCATTTCATGAATCGCTTGTAAGTCATTCCAGGCCGAGCATTGAATGTTCCGCTGCCCAGTCGCATCGGGTACGGCAAGGCTTGCGAGATCGCACCAGCGGTGGGTGCAGAGGATTCGCGATAGATGTCACCCGTCGGCAAGCTGCCCGCCAGATTCAGAACAAAATCTTGATCGTCGTCGCTGTAGAGCCGCATTAACGCACCAACGGTCGTGTCACCGAAACCGCTATTGTGAGTTGTGAATGGTGTATTGCGACCGGCGGGGTTCATGTCGCCACGTAGGTGATCCATCGTAAGTGATGGCAACATTAACATCGTGTAGAGCGTCACGTTGTCGCTGACGCCGTACATGACATGCATCATGTGCATTTCCATCGTCATCTGAGTCGGCGTGGCACCAGCGTTGGTTGTCACTCCATCGAATTCTGCTCCGGGTGTTCCGCCAATGGGCCCTAATGCAGCCTGATCCGAAATTCTACGCGTTCCCGCTCGGTTGTCCTCCATGTACATGTTCATGTACCGGTACTCAAGCATCCACTCGCCTTTTTCGTGCATGTGGTCGCCCATGATTCCGGCTGGCGCGTGCTTATCAGCCAGGCTTTTGCGGCTGGCATGATCACCGTAGCTGCTATTGATTCCACTGAATGTCACAATGGCCAAAACCAAAGCAAGCTTCCCACAAACCTTCATCTCGCAATCCTTCGCGTACCAAACCAAGCGACCCAACGTCGCATAGAGTCGTGTTCGGCAATCATGATTGCGCAAAATGGTAAATACGTGCGAGCAGACTCAACCGGCACAATCCGCACACAATCTCTCAGCATGTCAGGAACAGGATGCCTTGCATCGACAGTCTAAAACTCGCTCAGCTCCATCCACCGTTCTTCTGCTTGGGTCAGCTCGCTCTTTAGTTCTTCAACCTTGGTGTGCAGCTTCATCGCCTCGGCGGGATCCGTTTCAGTCAGCATCGTTTGCTCAAGAGCCTTTCGTTGCTCGTCCAAGCGAGCGATTTTTTTCTCAAGATTCTTAACTTCCTTCTCCGCTTTGCGTTGATCACGCTTCTCCTGGCGATAGGCACCTGAACTTGACTTGCCCGCCTTGGCTTTCGCTGGGGCGGATTTACCAGCGGCACCTCCACTTCGTGCCCGTTCGCCCTCGTCAATTTCGCCTTCAACTGTTTCTAGGTAGCTGTCGTAGTCGCCGAAGTAGACCTTTACTCGGCCATCACGAACTTCGACAACTCTCGTTGCCACTCGGCGCACAAAGTGTCGATCGTGGCTAGTAAAGATGACGGTGCCTTTGTAGAGGTCTAGCGCCGACGCAAGCGCCTCGACCGTTTCAACGTCCAAGTGGTTACCCGGTTCGTCTAAAACCAAAACGTTGGCAGTTCCCAACAGCAAACTGGCCATGCACAAACGAGCCCTTTCGCCACCGCTCAACACCTTGACCTTCTTTTCAATGTGCTCATCACGGAACAGCAACGCACCTGCCATCGCCAACAGATCCTGCCGAGTCGTGTTGCTATCAGAATTATATTCCAGGTGTTCGATCACCGTTTGTCGTTCGTCAAGCGACGTATAAACGTGTTGAGCGTACGTGCCGATTTCGATGTTGTGCCCCCACTTCATATTGCCATCAAGCGGTTCAAGGGAGTGGACCAACGTTCGCAGCAGCGTCGTCTTTCCTTGACCGTTGTCACCGACCAACGCCACACGTTGTCCGTGTTCGATTTCCAATGCGATCGTGTCAGCGACCACATGCTCGGGCATATCCTTGGTCGCCTGATATCCAATCGCTAGGCCTTCGCATCGCATCGCGGTCCCGTTTTTTGGCTCGACGCGTGGGGCGCGAATGTGGACGGTTGGTTCGTCCACTTCGACTTCGGTGGTTTGCAGTTTTTCTAGCTGCTTGGCTTTGCTGCGAGCCTGCGACGCAGTAGCGGCGCTGGCACGGTTCTTTTCAATAAACCTTTCCAGCTGTTTTTGCTTTGCAGAAACCGTCGCGTTGACGCGGCGATCGTGTTCTCGGCGTTCTTCGCGGAAATCCAAGAAGGCATCAATTTTGCCGTTGAACATGGTCAGCTTTCCACGCGACAGTTCCAACGTCTGGCTACAGGTAGCCTTCAAAAAGGCTCGATCGTGACTGACGATCAGGGCCGCTTTGCCGAAGTCTCGCAAAAAGTGCTCAAGCAAAATCTGAGTCCGTAGATCCAGAAAGTTGGTCGGTTCGTCCAACATCAGCAGATTGGGATCATGCAGCAACAGGGCCGCCAGCTTGACCCGCGTTTGCCAGCCACCGGAAAGCTCTTTAACGGGCCCCTCCAAATAGGCCCCCTTCAATTCAAACTGGCCAGCCACCTCTCCACAACGCCAATCCGGTTGCTGGCTATCGCGCATTAGAAAATCTAGCGCCGACTCGCCCTCATGAAAGGGATCGTGTTGGCGCAGGTATCCAATCCGCAGGCTGGGGTGATGGATCACTTCTCCCTTTTCCAATTCCTCTTCCTTTAGCAACGCCCTTAAGAACGTTGACTTTCCAGCTCCATTTCGGCCGACGAAACCAACCTTAACGTCGTCGACCAGAGACATTTCAGCTCCGTCGAGCAAGATTTGGTCACCGAATCGTTTGTGGGCATCGCGAACCTGAAGCAGTACTGCCATGGATAAGAATGAAAAACCGAAGGACTGAATAGTTGAATCTGGAGTTTAAGCAGCCAGTGTTTTGACAGAGAATCGATTCGTTTTGAACCACCTAAGATGCTTCTGTTGCAATGGCAGACCAAGACATGATGGATTGAATGGCGGCAAACCGGAAAATGATTCAAAAAGTATTTCAATCCGGGGGTCGAAACAACGACGTTCCGGGTACCATGTTGCGATAAGATTCTCTACAGTGCCCGTCGCCGCAATTTGCGTCAGTTTAGGTCACCCACCCTTGGCCCATTTTCATCGGTTTCAAAACCGCTGCCATGAATAGTTATAGCTTGGACTACATTGATGATTTGTACGTCCAATACGTTCGCGATCCTTCGAGCGTTTCAGAAACTTGGCGTCAGTATTTCGAGCAATTCTTGCTGGTGAATGCAGTCTCCGACTCTTTGACGACAAAACCAGCCGCTTCGACGCCGAAACTTGCCCCAAAGCCATCGCCGGCAATTGGGATCAAGGCACCGGCCAAACCAGCAGCTGCCAAAAATGGTTCGGCAGCGGTAGCCAGTCCGAACGGTTCCAGCCCCAGCGTCGCGCTAACCGGTAACACAGAACCCGGCGGGACCATCAACGCGGACCAAGCAATTTGGCTGTCCCAGATCCAGGACCGAGTCAATAATCTTGTGCGCGAATTGCGAGTCCGCGGTCACCTGACGGCAAAACTGGACCCATTAGGTTTCCCGCGCCCCGATAGCCCCGACCTGCGTCCGGAGGTCTACGGACTCAGCCACGAAGATTTGAATCGATCGTTCCAGGGCAGCGCCATCGAAAATGTGATGGGCGACACGCTGGACGCAATTCTGACGCGACTGAACAACACCTACTGTCGCAGCATCGGCGCGCAGTTCATGCACATCGATCGACGGAGCATCCGCGACTGGTTGCAGCGTCGCATGGAAACGACCGAAAACCGGCTAGAGCTGTCGCACGAAGTCCAACGTCGGATCTACGTGCGTCTTGCCGATGCATCGATCTTTGAAGAATTTGTTCGTCGAAAGTTCGTCGGTGCCAAAACGTTCTCGCTTGAAGGTGCTGAAAGCCTGATCCCGATGTTGGATCTGGCGCTTGAAAAAGCAGGACAGCACAACGTGAAGGAAGTCGTCATGGGAATGGCCCACCGTGGCCGACTCAACGTGATGGCAAACATTCTTAAAAAGCGGGCAACCAACATTTTCTGGTCGTTTGATGATCCAACGCCGGAAATGAATCGCGGGGGTGGTGACGTCCGCTATCACCTTGGATACAGCAGCGATTGGAAAACCGCATCGGGTGATAAGATTCACATTTCATTGTGCTTCAATCCAAGCCACCTGGAATTCGTCAACACCGTCGCCCAAGGTCGCTCCCGGTGCAAGCAAGATCGAATGGAAGATACTGCTCGCCAGGAAGTGATGACAATTTTGATTCACGGCGACGCAGCGTTTGCCGGTGAAGGCGTCGTTCAAGAAACATTGAACCTAAGCGAACTGCCGGGTTATCGAACCGGTGGCACGCTTCACATCGTGATCAACAACCAAGTTGGATTCACCACTGAACCCAAAGACGGTCGCAGCACCACCTACGCGACCGACATCGCCAAGATGTTGCAGATTCCAATTTTTCACGTCAACGGCGAAGACCCCGAAGCGGTCGCTCAAGCCGTTTCCCTAGCGATGGATTTCCGAAAAGAATTCCAAAAAGACGTGGTCATCGATTTGTACGCTTACCGCCGATGGGGCCACAACGAAGGCGACGAACCACGTTTCACGCAACCGATGATGTACGCCGAAATTGATCGTCGTGACAGCGTACGAAAGCAGTATCTAAATCAGTTGCTTAAACTGGGAAAGATCACCGCAGAAGAAGCCGATCAAATCCAGGTCGAACGAACCAATAAGCTGGAATCGGAATTCGAGGCGACTAAGAACATCGAATTCACGCCCGATACGCAAACGCTAGCGGCCAATTGGACCGAGTACTTTGGCGGCGATGAGCCCACCGAAGAAACCAATACATCGGTCGATGTAAAAGTCCTTGGCGACTTGCTAAACAAGCTGACTCGAATTCCTGATGAGTTTGCATCAAACAAAAAACTGAAACGACCGATGGCCCAGCGCCGTGAAATGGCCGAAGGTAAACGATCGCTCGATTGGGCGTCTGCCGAAGCCGCGGCGTTTGCTTCACTGTTGACGACGGGTCACCCCATTCGCATGACTGGCCAAGATTGCCAACGTGGAACATTCAGCCAACGACACGCCGTTCTGCACGACACGCGTACCGGCGAAAGCTACACGCCGCTGCAACACCTTGCCGATGATCAGGCTCAGTTGAACTCTACAACAGCCCGCTCAGCGAAGCCGGCGTGCTGGGGTTCGAGTACGGTTATTCACTCGATAACCCCAACGGCCTGACCATTTGGGAAGCCCAATTCGGCGACTTCTGGAATTGTGCTCAAGTGATCGTCGATCAGTTCATCGCCAGTGCCGAAGACAAATGGAATCGCTTGTCGGGTTTGGTGATGTTGCTGCCGCACGGTTTCGAGGGCCAAGGCCCTGAACATTGCAGCGCTCGCGTTGAACGTT
Organism: uncultured Rhodopirellula sp.; assembly: GCA_964449225.1. Classification (GTDB taxonomy): domain Bacteria; phylum Planctomycetota; class Planctomycetia; order Pirellulales; family Pirellulaceae; genus Rubripirellula. The sequence continues at coordinate 2,282 of CAYVAN010000127.1, read as the reverse complement.
TTCTGGCGATGGCAGCCGAAGACAACATTCAAGTGGTCCAGCCAACCACGCCGGCGCAGTACTTCCACGTCCTCCGTCGCCAAGTGATCCGCAAATGGCGTAAACCCTTGGTGATCTTGTCGCCCAAGAGTTTATTGCGACATCCAAAATGCATCAGCCCATTGGAAATCATCGCCACCGGTAGCTTTAAGAAAATACTTAGCGATCGCAAAGTCAAACTCAAGAAAGCAAAACGTTTGCTGCTTTGTACAGGCAAGGTTTATTACGATTTGCTGGCGGCTAGAACAGAAAAGAAGATTGATGATGTAGCCATCATGCGGATCGAACAACTGTACCCGCTGACCCGCGATGAGTTGATGGAATCGATGGAAGGTTTACCCGAGGGCAGCGATGTGGTTTGGGTTCAGGAAGAACCACCCAACATGGGCGCGGGGCCATACCTGAAATTGAACTACGTCGATGACATCTCGATGAAATATGACGTCCACCGAGTCACCCGAGTCGAATCAGCCAGTCCCAGCACCGGCAGCATGGCGTCACACAAACTGGAACAGGCCGACCTGATCGAAGAAGCGTTTGGTGAGCTAAACTAGCCAGCTAGATGGCCCAGCAATCTGGCAATCGCTTAAACGCCACGCGGTGCAGAAAGGCTCTCTCATCAGGATCCCTCTCGCAAGCGATCAAAGTATTGCCGTGCGTGCTCTCGTTCCGTTCGAGGCAGCGCTTGATTCTCCGACGGGTCACTGTCTTCGGAGAGTTCACTTTCAATCGCTGACTTAATGTCTTCTGTTGTCACCCCTTTTCGGTTGGGGCCATCGGCGAAGCCAGCAATGATCGCTTTGCCCTTTTTCACCTTCCCGCGAACCTGCGTCTCATACGTATTGGTATCACCCTCGGATTCCGGTCGGTCGCCCTGCCCTGCACCTGGCCCCAGACCGTTTCCAGGCGGGCCGTTTTCGCCGAATGCGCCGCCTTGGCATTGTTTGCATCCGCCGCCCTGACAATTTTGGCAACGCATTTGATTTTTCGACTGCGATAAATCCCCCATCGCCGATTCCAGATCTTCCAGCTCGGACATCTCCTGCGACATCTCACCGAGTTGATCGGCCATGTCCTCCATCGCGTCCGCTGCTGCCTGGGCGTCACCACTCTTCATCGCATCAGAAGCTTGTTCCATCGCTTGGGCCATTTGGCCCATCTTCTGCATCTGCGAATCTTTCTGCTGCATCTGATTGAGATCTTGCTGCATCTTCGCAGCATCCGCACCGCGGCCTTCCTGCTTCGCTTTTTCGATTTTCTCTTTCAGAGCTTGCTTCTTTTGCTCGTGATCCTTGGTTGCTTTCTTCATCGCATCGGCCATCTGCTTGACTTGTTTCTGGAGCTGTTTTTTTTCTTGATCCGACAGCTTTCCGTCCTTCATCTTCTTGGCCAACTGTTTGACCAGGTCTTCCGCCTTCCCGAATTCGCCCTTCTCGATGGCCTTGGCAACCTTTTCACCAGGACCGCTTTGCAGACCCTTCATCTGCGAAAGGGCTTTCCGCATCTGCTCGGATGACCCGAGTTCCTTTCTGCGATCGTCTAACTGTTTCTTCAGATCGTTGATCGCAATCATGGCATCTTTACGATTCAAGCTTTTCTTATTAGCCAACTTGTCGAGTTCCGATTGCATCTTCTCGTACATCTCTTTGGCTTCGCTCAAACCTTGGCTATCGGCCTTTCGCTTCTGTTGTTCGATTCGTTTCTTCAACTGCTTAGCGACTGTTTTGACTTGCCTTATTTCGATCTGATCGGCCGGATTGGTTGAACTGGCTTTGGTTGGTTGCATTGGTTCAACCAGCATCAATACGATTGCCAGAACGGGGACAATCGCCAGTGGCAACCAACCAACCTTATTAGGTTTCAATGCAAAATGATCTGCGATGGCCAATTGATCGGCACGGCGCGAGGCGTCCTGCTGAAGCGCCAACCCAAAATCGCTATCGCGATCACGATCGGGTAATCCCACCGTACTGCTTAGTCGTTCACGTAGCCCAAATCTCCGGTCGACTTCCGACGCAACATTCTGCATCGTGGGGGCTTTGGTGATCGCATAAACCGTCGCCGCAATCAACGCGGCCGCGATGCTGCCAAAGATCCAACCCTTGGTCCAAAGATCAAAATCGACCTCCATCACGCGCAGTGCTGGCACGGCAATCGCAATCGTCGCGACGATCAAAGCGACGAATAGCGAAACGCAAAGTGCTCGCCCAAATAGCCCTAAAATCATCCTGCGACGAGCGGCG
>CAYVAN010000126.1:6872-13262 GCA_964449225.1 uncultured Rhodopirellula sp. | reverse complement strand
GATCTACGCGTCGATTGGCTTGAGTCTTCAGGTTGCCGATCACGCCGATTCTTTACCCTCAAAACTCAACATTGAAAAGATGACGATCGATCGCGAAATGACTCCTGAATCGTTGCGACACAAACGATGCGTTCCCTGCGAAGGCGGCGTGCCAATCGTTGGCCCCGAAGCGGCGAAAGAGTACCTGTCTTGTTTGGATTCGTGGTCGCTCGGCGACGATGGTAGATCGATTTCACGAAGGATCAACGCTGGCAATTTCGTGAAAGCGATGGCGTTGATGCAGCAAATCGCTGACTTAGCCGAATCAGAACAGCATCACCCAGATCTGCATTTGACCGGCTATCGCAATTTAGCGGTCCGGCTGACCACCCACGCCATCGGTGGGCTAAGCGAAAATGATTTTGTCGTTGCTGCGAAAATTGATACACTGCTGCCGTAGTGGGTCTTGCCAAAGATCCGTCGCGCAAAGGATCTTTCTAACGATCCATTACTTGGTTGACTGGTTTTGCATGGACGCAATCTTTAACACAGATCCCCAGCTCGGTTTCGGCACCGATCCGCTGTACCCGTATGCGCCACGGCCCATTGAAGTCATTGGTGGTAAATCGAAACGACGATTGCGCGAACAGTTGACGCAATCTTGTCCCCGCGTGCCGGGTGTTTATGGGATGCTCAATCCCAAAGGCGAATTAATCTACGTGGGCAAAAGCAAATCGCTGCGGTCACGTTTGCTTAGCTACTTTGCTGATTCAAATTCGCGTGAAAAAGGCGGGCGAATCATCGAAGGAACCCGCGCGATCCAATGGGAGACTCAACCGAGCGAATTTGCGTCACTGGTACGCGAACAGCAACTCATCCGTCGTTTTTCACCACGATGGAATGTCAAAGAAGTTCCCAAGCGACAACGTGCGGTTTATCTGTGTTTGGGACGCAATCCGGCAACCTTTTTCATCGCTGCGATCCCGCCGAAAGACTGCAAGACGATTGAAGGTCCGTTTTTTGGTGCCAATCGAATGAACGCCGCCGTCGATGCACTGAACAAGGTGTTCAAGCTGCGGGATTGTGGTCAGAAGCAGGTTTTTCAGTTTTCTGAACAGTTGCAGTTGTTTGACCTTCAATTGCGTCCGGGGTGCTTGCGTTTAGAGGTCGGAACCTGCCTTGGGCCATGCGCTGCGGCATGCAGTTTGGATGAATACGCGTTGGCAACATCAGCGGCAGAAAGTTTTCTAGACGGTTTTAATCATGAACCGTTGATCAAACTTCGCCGACAATTTGATTCTGCGATGGAGAATCAACAATACGAGTTGGCTCAGCGGCATCACGCAGCGATTACTTCCCTGGAATACGTTGACCGCAAACTAGCAATGCTTAACCGGGCCCGTCGAAGATACACGTTTGTTTACAACGTCGCCGGATACGACGGTTGCGGGATCTGGTACTTGATCCACAGCGGCGAAATTGCTGAAGCAGTCGCAGCACCACGCAATGCAACGGAGCGACGATCCTTGAAGCCAACGTTACAAAGATGGGCCAAAATCACGCAAAACCATCTTCATCGCGGACACGGGACTTATCCGTACACTTTGTCGCTTGTTGCGTCATGGTTCCGCAAAAATCGCGAAGAGTTAGCAGAGTCGACATTCGTGGCAGCCGACGCCGTCAAACGGACACCGGGGGTCGCCAAGGCTTCAATGGGTCTGCAAAAAAGCAAATTCACGAGTGAAGACTTAGGCCAGTTGGAATCAAAACGACATTCGGCATCATGATTTGATTTCGATCACACGGGCGAAGGACGGCCGTAGTAATACCCCTGTGCCAGGTCAAAACCGAGTTCGCGACATACCAAAGCTTCTTCAGGGGTTTCGATGCCTTCGGCTAGGGCAGCGATTTCCAAATCCCGAACCATTTGCACCAGTGTTTCTAGCATTCGACGTCTTTCGTCACTGGCGCGATCAATTCCACGGATCAGCGAGATGTCGAACTTCACGTAGTCGGGTCGCGCTTCGATCAGTTCCGCCAACCTTGCTTGACCTGAACCAAAGTCATCGTAAGCCAAACGAATGTCTAAATCTCGCATCGCGGAATGCAGCGAAACCATCGACTTTGGATTTGTGACCGATGATTCGTGAATCTCCAGAACCAAATCGGTACCACCGGTCATCTCCCGCACCTTCACCAGTGAATCAATCAATCCAGCGATGTCTTCCATTTCTCGCGGGTGAGTGTTCACGAATAGCGACGGGTGATCGGGTAAGTCGCGGCCTACTCGGATGCCTTCCCAGCGAAGCAAACGGCTCAGTTCGACTTCTAAGTTGAGTTGTTCTGCGGCTTGGAACATCGCACCGACCGATTCGAGTCCGAAAACGCTGCCGCGCCCGAGGATCTCGAAACCAATCCCCTTCGAACCGGCGACGTCGACAATGACTTGGAAGTGAGGCTTGACCAAACGTTCGCTCATCAAGCGATCAAACTGAACCAACGCCAATGCTTGGTCGCAAACGTTTTCGGCGATCGTGCCGTTGGTCATTCCGGTTGGCGATTGACGACGCACGCGGAACGGAGCTTCGGCAAAGTGAATCAGGTCTTCTTCGCAAACCTTATGCGTTTCACCTTCTTCGATGCGGTTGCCGTTGATGTACGTGCCGTTGGTGCTGCCAAGATCGCGGAGGTAAAGCGCCCCTGATTCCACCCACAACGCAGCATGGTTGCCGCTAACGGTTCGGAACTGCAGCTTCATCGACACGCCAGTCTTACGTCCGACGATGTACGGATTTCCGTCGATGTGCGCATGCAGAACGCTCTCGCCAGGCTGTGTCGGGCCCGACAAAAACCACACATCTTCGGTAACGATGGTGCTGCGACGAATACGATCGATTGATGCGCTGTCAACGGTTGGCATAGTCGGTTCTTCCGAAGGGCTCAAAAACGAATCGCTTTTGAAGACTGGTGTTCTGAAACATGGATAGAGGTGAGATGAAGGTGGTACCGCGGCTGTGGTGTCAGTTTGGCGTGACAGGGTGTTCCAGCAGTCCTTCGTGCAAACGTAGGTCAGGATTTGGTGTACAGACGGATTTTTCCGATACAACCTATTGTCGCTCGGCTCTCCGAGCCGACAGCGCGATCGGCTCGGAGAGCCGAGCGACATTGTCTTGCGATCAGGCACACACTGGTTGATAGAAACCGAGGTTTGCGAGTCGCGTTTACCAAGGCATCGACAAAAATGCGATGAAGATCCCTTGCGTTCACTATTTGCGAGCTAGCTTTCATCGGGCTAGTGGACCAGCTCCGCACTTTGGGTGCCTCCATTCGCACTCAAGATTTCAATCATAGAAAATCGAACAACCTGAACAAGCTGCAAAACCGTTATGACGCTTTTAGCTAACGAGACGCATTCATTTGAACCAAGCCTCCTAGGCGGATTGCTGTCCGACGACACATTCTGGCCCTCGCAGCCACAAAACGTAAACGAAACCGGTCTCAGCGAATCATTCATCGAGGCGCTTGTCCTAAAGACTGTGTTGATCGCCGGGACCGTAAGCGGTCGATCGATTTCGGATCGCACCGGCTTGGCGTTCCGCGTCATCGAACCTTTGATGGATGTTCTCCGCACTCGCAAGTTAATGTCCCACGTACGCCCCGCTGCGTTCAACGATTATTACTATTCGCTGACCGAAGCCGGCCAGCAGCGTGCGCAAACGCACATGCAGAATTGCAGCTACGTCGGTCCCGCACCCGTGCCTCTGGCTGATTATGTTTTGAGCGTAGAAGCCCAAGCAGCCGGACTCGAACCCGTTGATCGCGAGCAGCTGCAAAAAGCTCTGTCACGAATATCCTACCAAGACGATCTTTTGGACCAATTGGGACCAGCGATCAACAGCAACACCGGCTTGTTTCTATTTGGACCTCCCGGAAACGGCAAAACAACGATCGCCCGTTGTTTGACACAATGCCTGGGACAAGAAATCTGGATTCCGCATGCCATCATGGATGACGGAAACCTCATCAAGCTTCAAGACGACGCTTTTCACCGCCCCGCACCGATTCCTGAAGTCGGTGCTGATGCTTCCAGCGGAAATATCTTGAAAACCCAGGAATGGGACAAGCGTTGGCTTCGGATTCAACGCCCCACCGTTGTCGTCGGTGGTGAACTGGTGATGGAAAACTTAGAAGTTCGTCACGATCCTCGTTCCAATATCTGCGAAGCCCCTTTGCAAATGAAAAGCAATTGTGGATGTTTGCTGATCGATGACTTTGGACGCCAACGGATTGCACCGGAGGAACTGCTCAATCGCTGGATCGTACCGCTTGAAAACAGCTGCGATTACCTAACCTTGCCCACGGGAAAGAAGATTCAAATTCCGTTTGAACAGTTGATTATCTTTTCAACCAACTTAGATCCCGACGAATTGGTTGACGAAGCGTTCCTTCGCCGAGTCCCGTACAAGATCTTTGTTGGCGATCCAACCCAAGCAGAATTTCGTGGCTTGATGAGCGAAATTTGCGAGACGCTCGGCTTCCCACAGACTCCCGAAGCCTCAGAGCACCTGTTTCGTTTTTATGAGAAATCAAATCGACCACTTCGCCGATGTCACCCACGTGACTTGATGACGCAAGTCGCAAACTTCTGTCGCTATCGCAAGATGCCGATGACGGTTCGGCCAGAGTACCTAGATCAAGCCTGCCGTAGTTATTTCAGTCAACTGTAGAAATTGCTTTCGATGACCACACTTCAAGCACAAAAGATCCATGCGGGATACGAACCGCTGCCTGGTTACCGTTTAGAAGAACGGATTGGCCAAGGTGGTTTTGGTGAAGTGTGGAAAGCCAGTTCGCCAGGTGGAATGAAAAAGGCAATCAAGTTTGTCTTTGGCAACCACGACGAATCCCGAGCGATGCGAGAAATACGTTCACTCGAACGCATAAAAGGTGTCCGACACCCTTTTCTGTTGACGCTGGAACGGTTCGAGGTGATTGACGGGCAATTGGTGATTGTCACCGAACTTGCCGACGAATCGCTAGAAGACGTACAGAGTCGATATCGAAAAGAAGGATCTTGTGGCATCCCACGCGAAACGCTGTTGGCACACCTGCATGATGCCGCGGATGCACTGGACTATTTGCACCATTCGTACAAGTTACAACACCTGGATATCAAACCAGGAAACTTGTTGATGGTGGGCGGGCACGTCAAAGTTGCGGACTTTGGTTTGCTGAAAGACCTTCGTGATGTCGAATGCAGCGTCGTCGGTGGATTGACGCCCGTCTACGCTCCGCCCGAACTTTTTGACGGTCGGCCCAGCATTCATAGCGATCAGTATTCGTTGGCGGTGATGTACCAAGAATTGCTGACCGGGTCGCGTCCGTTTAACGGTCGCACCATTGCTCAATTGGCTAGCCAGCACGTTCATAATCCGCCAAATTTAGAACCGTTGCCCCCCAGTGATCGTCCCGTGCTGGCCAAGGCGTTTGAGAAAACACCGGAACGGCGATTCGAAAGTTGCAGCGAGTTTGTCGAAGCTCTACGTGATGCTCGAAAACGTCCCGTGCAGGTGTCCAGATCGGGCGATGAACAAATCTTCGGCCAGCAGGTTCCCAAGCCTGACGTGGGAGACCTACCGCAATTATCCGCCGGGAACGGACTGCTTCCCGCATCTTCGATTACAAACCCCGCCACAAAGCACGCGTTGGTGATCGCGATAGGCGGCAGTGGTGCAGAAGTTGTCCGCGAACTGCGTCGGCGTGTCACGGATCCCACAATGCAGTGCGAATTGAAATTGCACAGCGTGCTAATCGACACCGACATGCGAACGATTCACTCGATGCGGTTGGCCGAAGCTTCCGAACGAGTTCCCAAATGCAATCTCATTCATACTCCGCTAAAGACAGCACACCAGTACCGTGAAAACGGCACTGAAAAACTGCGGTCAATTTCTCGGCGATGGATCTATAACGTTCCTCGCAGCCTTTCCACCGAAGGCATGCGTCCGCTGGGGCGACTTGCACTGGTCGATCACGGCGAAGCGGTGACGAAGAAGTTATCTCTATCCATCCAAAATTTGATTGAGGACGTTGGCGAAGAATCAGTCGACGTCTACGTCGTCGGATCGCTGGCTGGGGGAACTTGCAGCGGAATGTACATCGACTTGGTTCATTCACTGCGAGACTTGATGGACAAGTCTGGGCTTGCTGATACAAAAATTCGATCTCTGTTAACTTCGTCGCCTTTGTTGGTGGACCAACGCAACCCAATTGCCGCGCACAACACGCAAGCAGCTCTGATTGAAATTGAACACTTCTTAAAGGCAGGAAACGGATATCCCGGCGATCAGGGCGCTGGTTGGCCAAGCGTCCCTGCCGCTCGCACACCGCTGCACGACATCTACCTAATCG
>CAYVAN010000126.1:0-6862 GCA_964449225.1 uncultured Rhodopirellula sp. | reverse complement strand
ACACCATCGTCGAATATCTATGGGCGGACGCAAACCAGTGCAGTGACTTGCTTGAACAAGCAAGAACGTCCGAAAAAGACAACAAAGAATCCATTGCAAAGTTAGGAATCCGCAGCGTCGGCGTCGTTCCGTTGGGTGATTGCCATCGACTAGAACAGGGATTACTTGCACCAGCGTTGGTTCGCGAAGTCATGTTGAGTTGGATTGGGAACCCGGCCACGGCACCCAAGAAAGCATCCTTGGTCGTTCAACGCTTAATGCGAAGGATCGGGCTAACACCTAAAGCAATCACAGCTCAAATTCAGACCTTTCTAGCTGAAAAGCAAATCACCGCCGATATCCGCTTAGACGACAACGATTCTCGGCTAGATTCCCAGCAAACAAACGCAAATCAAGATCCTGTCGCCCTGCAAATCGAGGCCCTCGCCAATAGCGGTCAGTTCGATTGGATGTGTGCCGGTTGGATCAACAACCTTTATCGTGAAATCTCGTTGGGGATTTCTGATCGCCGAGTTGATTTGGTTACCGCTATCGAATCGCTAAAACTGATTCGCCATGAAACAACGCAGTTGAAAATGCATTCACTCAATTTGCGAACCGATCCTACGACGGATGGGTCCCAAATTGATGCACAGCGAATATCGAATGAATCCTTTGTTAACAAATGCGTTTCAGTGGTCACGGGAGTTCAATTTGAAAACTTGTCCGCCAGCATTCAGTTTTTAGAAGATCGTCTCGAGCGTTTCTCCACCATCCTTGCGATTGCGATTAATGAATCGAAACGCACTTCGACCGAAGAATCCGCGTGGGCGTCGATGCCTCCGCAAATCAATGAACATCTGCCGGAACTGAAAGTACGTCTTCATGACGCGACTGTTAACGCGTACCTTGTTCGACCGCTAAACGACCAAAATTCAAATGTTGATGCGGCGTTTATGACCGCTGAACTTTCGCGACACGCAACTGACTTGGTCATTCCGATCGTCCAGCAACACAATGATCTGCTGGTCGCCCAAACATCCACCGAAAGCAAGCAGGTGGATAAAGTCGAAGATTCCACGAAGACACTGAGCTCATCAGTAATGCTGAAGCGTTCGGTCGATGCAACCCAGGCGATGCCTGATTCGGGTCACCACATCAGCACCACGCCGACAACGATCGAAGAAGCGATTGAACTGGCTAGACCTGAATTGCTTTCGCTCGGCGGAATGCAACGCCTCGTTTTAGTGGTAAGCAACGAAATCGAGCGAGGACGGATGGAGTCAGAGCTTAGAGCCATTTATGACGGAGCCGTTACCGTGGCGGTGATTCCAGGTTCCGCACCAAAATTGGTTCATGAAGCTCAACAGATCGAGCTCAAAAATGTTCTCTCGCGACTCAGCGCACTCAACGGGGGCAATGAACACGTAACGGCCCGGCTAGCCAGTCGCACCGACGTCGACTGGTAACCCCAATCATTCCTCGCAAATCACCAGCCGTTTAGACGTCTTGTGATTCATGTTCGTCTGGGATCGGAATGGACGCGACAAGTGTGATGATTCGGTCCCCCGCAATCGGCGTTTGCGGCTGACCAACGGTGTTAAATTTCACCATGCCGTCGGGCGAAATGATGCACAGCAAATCAGCGCCGTCTTGATAACGCTGAATAAAATCATCGTAAGAGTACTCTTCACTGAGCGATGTTAATTTGAATTGAGCGCCCATTTTGTGCTGATCGCGGATCTTTGAAAAAGTCAGACCTTCACCGAACAATTCACGCCCCATCAAGTTCTTTGTCATGCCCCGGCGTTCATGCAGCTTAGCGACATTGAATGTCATCTGATAAGCGCCGGCACGTCCAAAGAACTCGCGACATTCTTTGACCGCCAATGAATTGACTTCATCGTTAGGCGTCATTGCTAAAAAGCTTCCGATACCCGCCAACGACAATTCCTCTCGAACACCTTCGTTTAAGATGTTCGCGCAAACCGCGTCCAATCCATCGACTTTCGCCTGGGAGACCTTGGCATAGTTGGTGTCGACCAGCAGTACAGGTATCTCTGCTTTCTTGAACAACAACGCAAAGTCTCGCACCCAACTGTCCGCACCGGCGATCAACAAGCCATTTGTTTTTTCGTCCGCTAGTTTTAACCACTTTGCGATCGGCGACGCAGCTAACCCGTACACAGCCACCGTTCCTACGATGACAAGAAACGTGACTGTTGCCAGTTGATCAGCACCGGGCAAATCAATCCCAGAAGTGCGTTCTAACTCCAATGCGAACACGCTGCTAACGGCCGCAGCCACAATCCCACGTGGTGCAAGCCCGGCGACAAAGGCACGTTCGCGATAATCCAGCTTCGAACCGAACAAGGATATAAACACCGCCAACGGACGGATGATCAGAATCAACACAACAAGAAATCCAATGCCGGGTAAGCCGACATCATAGACATCCATCAACGCCACCCGTGACCCTAGAACCACAAACAGACATCCGATCAGCAGCGTCCGTAAATTCTCTTTGAATTCGATGACATGCTCGATTTCGAATCCATGTTGATTGGTCAACCAAATTCCCATCACCGTGACCGTGATCAACCCCGATTCATGCGCAAAGTAATTGCTGATTGCAAATAGCAACAATCCAACCGAAAGAGCAGCGACACCGTGCAGGTTGTCGGGCAACCAGAATCGCTTCAATGCCACCGTCAACGCGACTCCACCAACGACACCAAGAACCGTGCCGGTCAATGCCGTATGAAACAATAATTGGCCGATCGATCCCAAACCAGCGTGACCAGCATCCATCATGGAATGCTCGAACACCAGAACGGCCAAAACCGCGCCGATCGGGTCAATGACAATTCCTTCCCATTTCAGCGTCGCAGCAACTCGCCGCGTTGGACGCACTTGCCGAAGCAGCGGACCGATGACCGTTGGCCCCGTTACCGTCAAGATCGCACCGAGCAGAAAACAAACCTGCCAGGAAAAACCAAGGCAGTAATAAGCCGCAACGGTGCAACCGAGCCAAGTCACGATCGCTCCGATCGTACACAATCGCAACGCCGCACCGCCCGCTTCTTTAAGCTCGGTCAACTTTAACGACAAACCGCCCTCAAACATGATCACCGCTACCGCAAGTGAAACAAGCGGGAACAATATCTCTGGCCCCGCGTTTGCGTCGCCGCCAGTCAATTCGGCTAGATAATTGTCAGGCTTTACAAACTGCCCTAACGCAACACCGAATAACAGCAACAACAAAATGCTGGGCAACTGAGTGCGCCAGGCAATCCACTGGGCTGCCACACCCAGGGCGGGAACGATGGCGAGGTAAAGTAAGAAATCCATGAGCTCGCAAGCGATAAGAATGAGACGGCGTCAGAAACGCATTGTGATTTGCAAACACCGTTGACGGAAGCCTGGGCGAATTGGAATGATTCGATAGACTACCTTTCCGAAATGTTTTTCTCAAACAGCGTCTCGTTCCCTTACAAGAACAATCTTGCCCAGGTCACCATCCGAAACGTCGATTCCGCCGGTCGCCGACTGGTTCCAGAACGGATTCCATCGGTTTCTTGGTGGCTACCTAAAACGCCACTTTCACGCGATCGCCGTTGACCGAACCGCCAGGCCCGATAATGACGGCGGATTGATTCCTAACGAACCGGTCATCGTTTTCGGCAACCATCCATCTTGGTGGGATCCTTTGATCGGACACTTTCTAAATCACTCACTGTTCGGCAAGCGACAATTCTTTGCTCCGATTGATTCACAGGCCCTTCAAAAATACAAGGTATTCGGAAAGCTTGGTTTTTTTGGAGTCGATCTTGAAAAACGTAGCGGTGAATAGGAGTTACTGAGTACCAGCCAACAGATCCTCGCACGTCCAGATTCGGCGCTTTGGATCACGCCCGAAGGACGGTTTACCGACGCACGCGATGATTCCGAAACACTGATGCCAGGGTTATCGCACCTATGCCATCGCCACACCAGCGGATGCGCCGTTGCGATGGCGCTGGAATACGTTTTTTGGGATGAACGCTCGCCGGTTTGCCTTGCCCGATTTAGCAACCCGATCGCGCTGGCAGATCATTCCGAATGGGACAAATCACATTGGAACGATCATTTGACCGAAGTCATGCGAGAGAATCAGAGAAAGTTGGCGGTACTAGCGATCGCTCGTGATTCAGCGCCGTTGGATAATTTGATCAGTGGGAAAACCGGTGCCGGTGGAATTTATGATTTGATGCGTCGTTCAAAATCTTGGGTTACGGGAAAATCGTTCCAAAGTCGACATGGAAGCCAATTCTAATGATGACCTTGGCCGTAATCGGTTTTGTGCTTGCTGCTTTTGCAGCGTCGAATTTCTTAAAGAACGTCAACGCATTTGATGCGATCGATGACTTCAAGCCCAGTGATTCAGAATTGGCGAGGGTATCCGTGTTGATTCCCGCACGCGATGAAGAAGCTGGAATTCACGCTAGCGTCAGTGCGGCATTGGCAAGCATTGGTGTCGAAGTTGAAGTCGTCGTTCTGGACGATCATTCCACCGACCAGACCGCTGCGATTGTCCAAGGGTTATCAAACCAGATGTCAGCCAGTGGCGATGATCGTTTGCGTTATGAATCAAGTCCAGAATTGCCATCGGATTGGAACGGAAAACAGCACGCGTGTTACCAATTGGCCACACGAGCCAAGTACGATCGGTTGATGTTCCTGGATGCGGATGTTCGTTTGGCTCCCGACGCGATCGCTCGGTTGACCGCCTATCAAGACAAACATGGCATCAAGTTACTTAGCGCGTTTCCTCGTCAGCAAACCGGTACATGGTTAGAAAAGTGGATCATTCCGATGATGCATTATGTCTTGCTTTGTTATCTGCCATTATCGCGGATGCGAAAGAGTACGTCTGCGGCGTATGCATCGGGATGCGGTCAATTGTTCCTCACTGGCGCAGCGGACTATCAAGCATCAGGCACACATCAGGGCATTGCTGCGTCGCGGCATGACGGAATTAAACTTCCTCGACTCTATCGGACTGCCGGAATGTCAACTGACGTCGTCAACGGATCAGCCATCGCCGAATGCCGGATGTACCATAACGCAAACGAAGTGGTACGAGGCGTGCTAAAAAATGCGACCGAGGGAATCGCCAATCTAAGACTGATCATTCCCTTTACGATTCTACTGGTCGGTGGAAGCATCTTGCCAATGGTGACGGGAGTGATCGCGATCGTTTCGGGGCGCCACTGGTTGTTGATCGTATCAGCGTTTGGGATTTTGATGGGGCACTTGCCGCGACTGATCGCTGCGAAACGGTTCCAACAATCGATGCTAGGCGTCGCGTGCCATTCGTTAGCGGTCGCTGTGTTCATGGTCCTGCAATGGATCGCAATGCTGCAATCGATCGTCGGTTACCAAGTCGCTTGGCGCGGGCGGAAATAGCGGGTCAAGAACCTTCGCGCGGCCGGTTACTTCCGGTGAACTACAAAGGTTCCATTGCGATACCAGCGAATCGCAAGCGCCGCTGCCTTAAAACTTGTAAAGTAGCAGCAGTGAATAGTACAGATCGTTGGCAAGAGCGCCCTGCGGTGTGCTGTCGTAGCGATCGGTGGCCGCAACTTTCAGGCTAAAGTTTTCGCTGCCGTCCAACAGGATCTCCCAAGAAACGTCGGCGACCAACCGGTAGTCTCCGAAATCATCCCATGCTGGAAAGTAATCTAACTTGCCTTTGATTTTTTGACGTTCGGTCAATTGTCGTTCGGCTTCGATTCCAAAGACACCTTCCGGCGTCCAATCGTCAACCGGCGATCCAAATTCACGCGATGCACCAGCACCAAAGCGAGTGACCAATGTCGTCGTGTCGTTGCGAATCCAGTGATAACCAAGACCACCGTTGAGGTTTAATCGAAGGTCGAACGCTTTGAACGTGTCCCATTCTAGTCCAAGCTTGCTGAAGATCGCCCAATTGGAATCGCGGAGCATGCGGTCGTAGTCAAGATTTAACCGACCATTGTCCTCAGTCGTTACACCGCGACTACTCGCTTGTCGGTAATCCAAATCCAACGCGAACGTGTACAGATCAGTTTTGCGTTTGGTTTCAATTCCCATCTGAATAGCAAGCGTGTCCGCATTGCCGTCGCTGCCGTCGAGCCCGAATTCGGCGTGCGAATCCCAGCCTTTGGACCAACGACGTGGATACTGGTACCAACGAATGACTTCTTGATCCAACGGCGCAGGTCCGTCGAAGGCCGCTGAATCGAGCTGAGCGCTCATGTCGTCCGAAATATCATTCGATTGATCGGTAGCACCGCTCCCGATCGTCTGATTGCTTGCGTCTGTTAACGGAACCGTTTTTTCAGAAGCTGATTTCCGTTTGGCTGAATCTTCAGGCCCCACCGGCGAATAACTGGGAATTGGCGGTGGCAGGGTTGGGGGATTGAGCGACGGAATTGAGTCGCTGAGTCCGCTGACCGATTCAACCTGCTGTGTTGGGTCCACTGGCATTGTGTAGGCGACCGCGTCGGACTTTGCACCGGAACCCACGTTGCTTGCTGGTTGGCCGTGCAAGCTATTCGACACACTGCTCAAATCGGGCAGGGTATAGTCCGTTCCGTCAAACGTCGAAACACCTTGCTGCCACAACGGAACAGTGGGCTCAATTGCTGATGCGGTTTGAGTTCCGACAAAAAATACCACGCAAAGCAACCACAAGGTCGTGAAACTCATCCAGGTAGAGGGTTTTCGTTGCATCGGTTCTAGGGAGACTCCATCATCGCATCGGTGCTGTAAATTGGTTGCATGCTTCTGTTAAATAGCAGATTCGATGATGTGATGTCACGACAGATTCTGTCGCGGTAAATACGAAACATCCCAGGCC
>CAYVAN010000125.1:10057-13336 GCA_964449225.1 uncultured Rhodopirellula sp. | reverse complement strand
GATCAGCACGGTGTCCCAGATCCAAAGTGAATTGTCAGTCCATCCAAATGCTCAGTCGCACGCGGAAATGGAAAAGCTGATCGAGGATCGTCAGAACCAAGTTTTGCAGTCTTGGGAAACGTTGTTTGAACGGCAAAGCGAGATTCTGGTTTGGCCCGAGGATGTTTTGACAAAAAGGTTCGTTGATCAATATCGAAACAAGATCCCAATTGAATACTACGTCGAATACCCAACACCCGAAGCCGACTCGCTGACCACATCAATGCGAAGCACCTACGCCAAGCACATTAAAAACGAATTACCCGACTTGGCGGAAATCGCGGGAACCGAATGGACTGCGGATTTCGAGACCAGCACCAGTGCCGGCGGAATGGGCAGCGCGATGGGAACGATGGCCGGTGGCGGGCGTCGCACCATCGATGCTGAACTTCGCGAAGAAACCATCCTTGGAATTCGGCAAGGACCATTGGTCGTTTGGACTCAACAGAGCCAAGCCAATTTATTGAGTGACCTGTTTCCTTGGCGACAAGCCGGTTTGCCAAACACGCTGGAAATTTACTACTCGCAAGAAAACCTTTGGGTTCTACGTCAGCTGCTTGAAATCATCGGCAAAGTTAACGGGGCTGCTAAGCAACCCTACCAAGCAAAAATCCACGAAATCAATGGAATCAAGATCGGTAGTTCGGTCGTCTTTGGTGCCGGGCAAATTTCAGAACCAGGTAGTAGCCGAGCTTCAACCGGAATGGGAATGGGAATGGGCATGGACGACATGGGGATGGATGACTTAGGCCTGGACGATTTTGGGATGGGCATGGGATCCGAGGCCGTTTCACCCGACCCAGCTGAATTTCGATACGTATCCGAAGGCTTAGAAAAAATTGCAGCCACCGACTTAAGATCAGCGTTGAAAGACATCAAACCTCAAAATGTGGCGCTGGCGATCGCCAAACGCTTGCCAGTCATGATGTCTCTGAAAATGAACCAAAGAGCGATTCCTGAATTACTTGCCGCCTGTGGCAGCGCGAAACTAATGATCAAGGTTCGTCAGACCAGGATTATGCCAAAGGGCAAAGTTTCAACCGCATCGAGCGGCGGTGGCATGGGAATGGGCGGCATGGATCTTGATATGGCCATGGATGACGGAATGGATATGGGCATGGGAATGGGCGGATCACCATCGGGACTAGGAACGACTGGAAAAGACGAGCCGATCGATGAATTTCCCTTGGACATGCAAGTTGAAATCTATGGCCTGATTTACATCTACAATCCGCCGGATCTAGACAAGCTAGCCATCGAACAAATCAACGAAGAAACCGTCGAACAGGCCGTGCAAGACCTAAGCGGTGAATCCAAGGAACCAGTTCAGCCTGTTGCACCGCCTGCTGCTGACGACACAGGTGACGCGGTTCTACCGACGCCTGAACCCACGACGGTTCCGCCTGCGTCGACACCCGCACCGGGCCAGCCAGCCGATCAGAATCCTGCTGGAATTCCCGCAAACCCGGCGGGCGAACCAGTCAACACTGAAACGCCACCGACCCCCGTCACAGCTTTACCACCATCGAACCTAACGCCCACCGGCTAGCAAACGCGTCGTAACAAAACCTTGTTGAACTTCGCGTTTTCTCCTCGATCGATCCCCGTCATCTTTAGCTCCCAAGTTCGGACAACGAATCATGGACATTGACAAAATTAAATCGTTTTCCTTGGCACACTTCGAGAAAGTCATTCTCGGTGCCATTGTCGCTCTATCAGGCTTCCTGGTTTACCAAGGATCGCAATTGCCTGACTTTACCGATGAAAAGACTCCGGAACAGCTGACGCAGGAAGCCAATACCGTCAAGTTGGGCATTGACGAAGATCACACCGACCAAATCATCCCGGAACGTCAGCCATTGCCCGGTGATAGCATCGTGGCCCGCACGAAACAGCTTTACACGCCAGTGGATCCAACGACCTATAAGTTGTCAAAAATTTGGGTGGGTGAAACCAGTGGCGATTCGATTATTCGTCGACAAGACCCATTACTGTTGCCACCAATCGACCTAAGAACGATGGGGGTCGTTTGTGCCATTGCAGCAAACGGCGCCCGCGAAGTGGATGGATATCCCTTAGCCCAACTTGACGGCGCTGACGACCTTGAAGTGCAAGAGACAAGACGCCCAAGAACCCGCGGTCGACGTAATCGACGTGAAATGGAAGATGTCGATGGAATGATGGGCGAAGACATGATGGGGATGATGATGGGGCCCCGACGCGGGGCTCGACGCGGAGACGACGAGGACTTGAAGCCGGTTTCCAACCGCAGATTCGATCCTTCCTTGAGCCTCGGCTACACGCCAACATCAACCGCTGGCACCAGCAACAATTCAAATTATCCGCAACCAAAAATCGGTTGGTTTATCGCTGGCACTGCTTTGTTGCCGCACCGAGAAATCTACGAGGCCTATGAGCTTGCGCTCAAAGACGCCAGCGGCTACGACCCAAGCCGCGATACACCGCTGTATTACGACTTTGAGGTTCAACGTGCTGATGTGACTGAAAAAACTGTCCAACAGCTGACCGAGGAGGACTGGACGAAAGTTTACGACAGGTCTCTTTACACAAAGATCGCAGACACGGTATGGCAGGGCTTTGCACCTGAGATCGTGCCGGAAGATTATCGCGATGAGAATATCACAACCTGGATTCCACCCGTACTGCTAGATGATTACAGCTACTTTGCACTGCACCCGCGAATTCCAATGCTTTCCAAGCGAGAGCTAGAAGAACAACAGTTTCTAGAGGACGAAAAGAACGACCGCAGTGGTGAGATCAATCTGGATGACCTCGACTTTCAAAACGATCAAAGCGAGCTCGCCGATCCTGGTTCCGATGGTGGTATGCGAAGTCAAAATGGCATGGCCTACGATGATTATGGTGACGACTTGGGTTTCGACGACATGTACAGCGGTGGCGGGATGGGAATGTTCAGCCGCGGACAGGTCGAAATCGATCCGGTCGAACATAAACTGATTCGTTTCTACGACTTTGGACTCTATCCATCGAAAGCGAAACCAGGACGCAAGTACTCTTACCGAATTCGCTACGCTGTAATTGACCCCAACTTCCCAGCGATTGCACAAGCACAGCCGAGCACTAGCAAACTTGCTCCCGATGTCGCACAACGTGTCACGGCTAAAATTTCGGAAGCTCGACAAGCCGGCGTCCGTAATTTCCGCCTTTGGAGCGAGTGGAGCGAGCCTACGATGCCAGATTCGCTGCCAACAACCTACG
>CAYVAN010000125.1:0-10047 GCA_964449225.1 uncultured Rhodopirellula sp. | reverse complement strand
GACAAGAGGTTCGGTTCGATCTTATAAGGTTGGCGACAGGTCGGTGCCCGTCGCACGAGAGACCGCGTCGGCCAAAGTTTTACTTTCCAAATTCGATTTCAATCTTGGTGTTCGTGTTCCAGTCATGATCGATGAAATCAAAGAAGGCGGCGTGCTGAGTAAAACAGCCAAAGTCGCAGAAATTATCGATCCGATTACCAACATGATCAAGAAAGTAACCGACTACGAAATCAAGTCGTCAATTTCGGTCGTCGATATTGATGGCGGAGTATCACTACAGATGTCCGAAGAACTCACTTCGCCTGGACAAATGTTGCTTTACGATTCGACGGGTAAGTTAAGCGTATCGAGCGATATCAATGATCAACGCTCGTTTCGAGTCTATTCGTTCGCCAAAGAGAAAGAAAAGAACGAGAAGTAGAAAAATTGCGGATTTAATGAAGCCTCACACAGTGTTGGTTACCGTCGCCAAACCCTTCGGAGTTTGGCGACCTATCCATGGTGAAATTCAATTGAGTTCCACCAACACTGGCGGTCGATCTTGCGAAAGATACTTCATGCGATCATCAAATCCAATGATCGGCGTTATCAAGTGGCGACCTAACTTGCCAAAACGACAACGCCAAACTTCGTCAAAGATGACTTATTAAGTCCAGGCCAAATCAGCCGGTCTTTACGCGTTTGTCGTTCTCGACAAATGCGTAGGCGTTGTGGTTGTGAATCGATTCGAAGTTTTCTGAAAAGCATTGATACCATTCGATTCGGTCATCCGCGTTCAAGGCGACTGCCATGTCGCGAACAATGTCTTCAACAAATTTGGGGTTCTCGTACGCTCTTTCGGTTACCCACTTCTCATCGGGACGTTTCAGTACCGAAAAGACCTGCGTCGATGCGCATTTTTCGATCATCGCAAACAACTCTTCGATCCAAAGATGCACGCCATCGGCGACGCGAATCTTGACCGTCATTTCACAACGTTGGTTGTGGGCACCGTATTCGGAAATCTCTTTCGAACAGGGACACAAACTAGTCGCTGGAACTTTCAGCGTCATGATAAAGTCATCGACAGTTCCCGCAGCGATTTCAAATCGAACGTCAAAGTCCAACTTGCCGCTCTGGCCGGTGACAGGTGCCTTTTTGTCGATGAAGTACGGAAACGATAAATCAAGAAACGCGTCTTGTGACTTCAGCTTCTCGCGCATTGACGTGCAGATTTCGACCAAGGTGTCGCTGCACAACTCCTCGTGATATTCGTTCAGCACTTCCAGGAAACGCGACATGTGCGTTCCTTTTTCATGGTGCGGCAAGGACACGAACATGTTGATCGTCGCGACGGTGTGCAAGAACGTGTTGCCTTCGCCCTCGCCGGGAGTTCTCAGCGAAATTGGATAGCGAACATTCGTAACGCCCACCTTGTTAATCGCGACCTTTCGAATGTCGCCAGTGGATTGAATATCGGGAAGTTGAGTTGTTTCTTCAGATTTATTAGCTTGGATCATTCTAGTGGTTCTATCGTTGAATTTTCATATTCGGAAGTTGCGGTTGGTTTTGGTTCAGCACAAATCGACCGTCAAGTCAGTGGTTTCGTTTGGCCGACATAAGCGTTGCTCAAGCGTCAGCGCTACCCGCCGCCGAATACGATTCCACTTCCCCTGAATCCGTATCAATCGATGCTTCGGCAAACGCTTCCTCGGTCTCCCAAATTCGAACCCGCGTCGCCCTCGCGCCGGTTCCCCGCAGTGCCTGAGGACACATTTCTTCTAGGAGGTATTTAGCCATATTTTCGGCCGTCGGATTGTATGGCATGACGAAGAAGCGTGACGGAATGACGACTTCCAATGCCTCGCGGGCATTGGTGTCACGGTGGCTGATCAGGAAACTATGGTCCCAATGCTCATCAATCCAGCCCTTGACACGTTTCTTTAGCTCAGAAAAGTCGATGACTCGACCGACATCGTCCTGTTGATCACCGGTGACAAAAAAGTCGGCAACATAATTGTGTCCATGGAAGTGCTCGCACTTCCCACCGTGTTCGAAAAGACGGTGTCCGGCACAAAATTTGATGCGCCGCATGATGGTGAGACTCATAGCGTTGGGATTCTGGAGTAAGCTTTTGTTG
Source organism: uncultured Rhodopirellula sp. (assembly GCA_964449225.1). Taxonomy (GTDB): domain Bacteria; phylum Planctomycetota; class Planctomycetia; order Pirellulales; family Pirellulaceae; genus Rubripirellula. The sequence continues at coordinate 7,928 of CAYVAN010000125.1, read as the reverse complement.
ATTGAGGTGACGCGAATGACTGATCATTGTCACCAAAATTCAGCTTTTCCGCACCGCCTGATTATAAGCAGGTGTCCAGCAGAACACGGACCGAACGAAGAAAATGACCTGTTTTAAGAGACGAATTTTTCGATTCGCAAACTTTTTTTTGTTGGCCTTTGCCATTTGTATCCCGGCTGGCTGCCACCCAAAAACGAATTTGGCTTCATCTGGCAATCAATCCGATCCCGCATCGGCGACTTTCTCCGGCGGTCACCCGATCAACGTGGTCGGTACGGTCGGCATGGTTTGTGACTTGGTTCGCGGCGTCGGGGGCGAACACGTTCAGGTCACTCAAATCTGCGGCAGTGGTGTCGATCCCCACTCGTTTTCGCCCTCCAGTGAAGAGGTCAAACTAATCAGCAGGGCTGACATCGTCTTTTACAATGGATTAATGCTGGAAGGCAAAATGGCACAGGTTCTTGGTAGCGTCGGTCGCCGGAAACCGGTCGTCGCCGTCGCCGAGGCTCTCGACCGAACAGTCTTATTGAAGCCAGATGAATTTAGGGGACATTTTGATCCGCATATCTGGATGGACGTTTCGGCGTGGGGAAACTGCGTCGGCGTGATCGCTGATCGGCTTGCCAAGTTTGATCCGCCCAATGCCGACGAATATCAGTCCAATGCGGAACTTCTGCAAGAGAAACTCAATTCGCTGCATGAGTACGCAAAGAAAGTTCTAAGTAGCATTCCCGAAGAACGCCGGATTTTGATTACTTCCCACGACGCTTTCAATTATTTTGGTCGCGCTTATGGATTGCAAGTGATGGGTGTGCAGGGAATTTCAACCGAATCGGAGGCCGGAATCCAAAGGATCAACGAGCTAGTGGATGTGCTGGTCGAAAAGAAGGTTCAGGCAGTTTTTACGGAAACCAGCGTTGATCCTTCCATGATCGAAGCGCTAACTGAAGGTGCTCTTAGTCGAGGCCACAAAGTAAACTCGGGTGAAGAACTTGTTTTGTTCAGTGATGCGATGGGAGCAAGCGGAACCTATCGCGGAACCTACATCGGAATGCTGGACCACAACATCACAACGGTCGCTCTTGGATTAGGGGGCGATGCGTCACCAGGTGGATTCCAAGGCAAGCTAACGGCTGAAGCTGTTGGCGAAACACTCAACCAGGATTCGTCACCATGACTGAGGTTAAAGTCACCAACCAAGTATCTCCGCTGTCCGTTGATGACCTGACGGTTGCCTACCACCGCAAGCCAGTGATCTGGGACGTCGCATTCGACCTTCCCGAAGGCCAATTGATCGGTGTCGTCGGTCCTAACGGTGCCGGAAAATCAACGCTGCTAAAAGCCGTCATGGATTTGATTCCAAGAGCTTCGGGTCGGGTCCGTGTCTTTGGCGACACCTACCTCAACAACCGTCATCGCGTGGGCTATGTCCCCCAACGAGAAAGCGTCGACTGGCAGTTCCCCGTCAATGCGCTCGATGTGGTTACGATGGGCTTGTACGACGAAATCGGCTGGTGCTTTCCAGTACGACGCAAACACCGTACACGTGCGATGGAAGCTCTCGATCGGGTCGGAATCGCGGATCTCGCCCACCGACAAATCAGTCAGTTATCCGGTGGACAACAACAACGAACTTTCCTGGCACGGGCTCTGGTTCAAGATGCTGATTTGTATTTGATGGATGAACCGTTTGCAGCCGTGGATGCGGCAACCGAGTTGGCAATCGTCGATATTTTGCGTGAACTTAAAAATCGCAAGAAAACAGCGGTTGTGATTCACCATGACTTGCAAACGGTACCGGACTACTTTGACCATGTCGTTCTACTAAACATGCGAATCGTCGCTTTTGGTCCGGTGAAAACGACGTTTACGGCTGACAATCTAAACAAGACCTACGGGGGTCGATTAACACTTTTGGATGAAGTGAACGAGGCGATGCGGCGACGGGAGACCACGCTTTGACGCTGCTGGCTTGCCTAATCAGTCTCGCTGGATTTGCGAACGTTATAACGCCTCCCTGGTTAGAACCTGCGTGGTCTGGGTTTGCTGTGCCTGGATTCCCCCTACCAAGTTTTACTTGGCCATCATTTGATCAGTGGTGGCGAGTGCTTTCGATGCGTGACTACAACACTCGCGTGGTCGTACTGGGGGTGGCGATGTTGGGTGGCAGCAGCGGATTGGTCGGCAGCTTCACACTGCTTCGCAGGCGTGCGTTGATGGGAGATGCGTTAAGCCACGCCAGCCTACCTGGGATTGCCTTGATGTTTATGATTTCGACGGCCCTTGGGTACGACGGAAAAAACCTACCAATGCTGCTGGCTGGTGCAACGTGCAGCGGACTGCTGGGCGTTGCGTGCATTCTTTGGATCCGCAACAAGACTCGGCTTAAAGAAGATGCAGCGCTCGGGATCGTGTTAAGCGTCTTCTTTGGTGCGGGCGTCGCATTGCTTGGCATGGTCCAACAAATGAAAACGGGCAATGCAGCTGGACTGGAAGGTTTTATCTATGGCAAAACGGCATCGATGAGTGCGATCGATGTCCGTTTAATCTTCTATGCATCGCTTATCGCGATCACCTTGTCGTTCGCAAGTTTTAAAGAACTAAAACTACTGTGTTTCGATGAAGGATTCGCTGGTTCTCGCGGCTATCCAGTGGTGCTATTGGATGTGTTACTGATGTCGCTGGTGGTTTTGGTCGCCATGGTCGGCTTGCAGGCGGTGGGTTTGATTTTAATGATCGCATTGTTGGTCATTCCCGCGGCGGCGGCCCGTTTTTGGACCGACACGCTTTGGAAGATGACCGCATATTCAGTGGTCCTAGGCACCTTGGGGTGCGTCATCGGCGCAATGGTCAGTGCGGTATTCCCGAACCTACCGTCGGGGGCCATGATTGTGTTGGTGTGTTCGTTTTTCTTCTTCCTAAGTATGTTCTTTGGCACCACCCGGGGAGTCGTCGCCCGCTTGCTAAGACGTCGCAAGCTGAATCGCCGAATCGATCGTCAGCATTTGATGCGTGCGATGTATGAACAGATCGAGCATCCAGATCGTGTCAATCTTTCTGCTAGCTTTGACAGCCATCGCAGCGGCAGCCGCAGTCCCCGCCAACAAATGGGCAATGGCGTAAAGACGGCGAACCAAAGTGGTAAATCCCAGCGAGAACCGTCTCGAAAAACAAAGGTTTCGATCGATGAACTTCTACTGATCAGAAGCTGGAACAGGAAACGATTGATGGCTGCGATTCGATCCGCCGAAGACGACGAATTGATTCTGCATCGGCTTGGTCACGCTCAGTTAACCCATGCAGGTTTTATCGAAGCGGCGCGACTAACACGCCAGCACCGGTTGTGGGAGATGTACTTGATCACCTACGCGGACGTGGCACCGGCCCTGGTTGACCGTGACGCTGATAACATCGAACACGTTTTAGAGCCACACGTGATTGACCGTTTGGAAGACCTTTTAGAAGAGCAAGAATTGCTCTTCCCAGTTCCCAGCAGCCCTCATGATTTGGGCGATAGCCGGGCAAGTGGATTATCGAGTAACGACCAAGGAATCTTGCCATGATGGTCTTACTGGGAAACTGGATCAGTGATTGGGATAGCAGCATCAACGGATGGATTGTCGTGATCGGATGCCTGTGCGCCGCATCGGCGGCGCTACTGGGAAACTTCCTAGTGCTGCGCCGGATGAGCATGCTTGGTGACGCGATTACTCACGCAGTCTTACCGGGAATCGCCGCCGCATTTTTTATCAGCGAGTCTCGAAATAGCGTCATCATGTTCGTAGGTGCGGTGATTGTTGGATTGCTAACGGCCGTTTTTACCGAGTGGATTCGAACGGTCGGAAAAGTCGATGAAGGTGCGTCAATGGGCGTTGTCTTCACGTCTTTGTTTGCATTGGGGTTAGTGATGCTGGTGGCCGCCGCCGATCACGTCGACTTGGATCCTAAATGCGTTCTTTACGGCGCACTCGACTTAACACCGCTGGATACCGTTGGGATCGGAGGTCGTGAAATCCCACGCGCGGCGATCGTATTGTCGGTTGTCTTGTTTTTAAATCTTGCATTCGTGGTACTGTTTTTCAAAGAACTAAAAATCAGCTCGTTTGACCCAGCGCTTGCGACCACAATGGGCTTCTCTGCGAAAACAATGCACTACTTTTTGATGGTGCTAGTATCAATCACAGCGGTTGCAAGTTTCGAAAGTGTGGGCAGCATTTTGGTCGTCGCGATGTTTGTCGTTCCGGCTGCTGCCGCCTACATGTTGACCGACCGCTTAGCGGTCATGATCTTCTTCAGCGTCATCATTGCAGTTGCATCGGGGTCGCTTGGACACATAGCGGCTCTTGAAGTACCGACTTGGTTTGGATTTCGCAGCACGACCACGGCCGGCCCAATGGCAGTCGTTTCGGGATTGCTATTCTTACTGGCAGCATTGTTTGGCCCTCGTTATGGAGTGGTCGTCAAATGGATCCGCAGGCAATCCTTGTCTTGGCGAATCCTTTGTGACGACATTGTTGCAATTCTCTATCGTGCCAAAGAACGAGACACCGCGATGCCTGGACTCGCCGGATTAACGGACGAACTTCACGCCAGTTCGCTGGCGATCCGATCGGCGTTATTGATGCTGCGGCGCAAAGGTGACGTCGACGCGAGCGAGAAACCAAAGTTGACTCCGCAAGGAATCGATCGTGCCAGAGAACTCGTTCGGTCGCATCGTCTATGGGAACAGTATCTGGTCGTTGAAACCGGCGCTGAAACTGACCGAATTCACTCGCACGCAGAACGCTGGGAACATTTCACTGACCGTCCCCTACGCGATGAACTGGACCGAGCCACCGAGGCCCCCGACATCGACCCCCACGGCAGCCCCATCCCACCAGAGAAAAATTTGTAGCAGCGATTTTCCAATCCTTCATGATGTCTGGCTAAGCGCTTGAAAGCGGCAGTTGAACCCCGCTGGGTAGTAGGGTATTTTTGTCGATGCAAAAGTTAACTCTGCGGGTTTGCATCCAGGGCAAATCAGTTGTTCAAGCTGGCCAATGTCGCTCGGCTCTCCGAGCCGACAGCGTTATCGGCTCGGAGAGCCGAGCGACAATCAAGTCACCCATTGAATCGCCCGGTGCTGCACCGCAGAAAAGGCTAAAATTAAATACTTTGGGGCAAAGTGAGATGGTGCGTGCTGGAAAATCTAATCCTTGTTCCAAGGATCAAGCCATTGGATATTTGAAGGAGCAAAGAGCTTTTTACGTACGTCCGTCCATGCGTACGAGATTCCCATGCTCAATGGCGATGGGCCTGCTAGGTTGCCTGATCGCAAGTTTTTCCTACGGTCAAGATGAGTATCAAGCTTGGGAGAGCACTCAGGGAACTTCGATTGAGGCCCTTTTCCAAAAGTACGATGGCGAAAATGTTCATCTAGTCGATAGGGATCGAACGCCTCGGGCGGTGCCACTGAAAAAACTGTCAGAAAGCTCCCAATCAAAAGCCATGCGGATTTGGCTTGATCGCCAGGACACAGAACAGTTCCGCATGGTGCGTCAGCATCTCAGTGGCCTCGAAGAGCGGCCCGAGGCAACAAGCCGAATCTTGAAAGAGTTCCATTCCTCGATACCCGAGAGTCCTTACGCTGGCTTGTGGGCTTCAGTCGGATACTCCGCAGGCAGCAATGATCTGATTGTTGCGAAGCAGTTAGTTCTACAGACAATTAAACGAATCGAGCAGCAACAAGCTTTTCTGCCTGGTCGTCATGCAACAACTTTGGCGTCAGCCTACAACAACTACGCCATCATTTCCTTGAAAGAATCTGGGTCGATGGCATGTGCAGGTCAATTAATTTCTGCGTCCGAAGCAACACCGTTGTTATCTCCGATCGTCCGGCACAATGGTGAACAACTACTCAATCTTAATGATCAATCTAGCCCTCAATTGGCTTTAAGCACTGGTCAACGCCGTCGCCTGACGAAAGCAGTTGCCAAATCTGAAGTCAACACAACGGTTGCAGATATCAGTCCAGGATGGTTTTACGCATTGGATGTTGATGTCCCTGCTGAAAAAATCGGAGGTGCACGCCGCATCAGCGGGCTTGATAGCCCGCATTCGGCTCTGGAATTGATTTCGATGGGTACCGGTTTCGTAGCATCACCAGGGCTTGTCTTGACCTCACGCGATGTTGTTGACCCTCCGTCAAATCAGCGAGTTGGCTATCTGACGGTTGGCACAAACCAATCGGGGCAGCTTAAAACTCTACCTGTAAAAACGTGCATGCGGACTCGAAGCACAACGTCCTTTAGTAGTGGAGTACTAACCTCCACATCTTGGGGCTCCACTATCGTCTCCACCCGATTTCGCTACTTCACGCCATCCGTTAATTCAGTAGAAGGACAGCTCGTTGGGTTGCACGTTCCTGGGTTGGACTTAGAGCCAATGATCGTTGCCAAGTCGACTCCTGCTGTGGGCGATTCTTTAAGCGTCCTGGGCTACCAGAGAGGCCCAAAGATTATCGAGCGTGGATTAGTAACAACACAAGGAACGGTGCAGGGAACACCACAGCGGAATGGTGAACAATTTGCAACGCATGACATTTCAGGAGGGCAGGTCGGTGCCCCGATGGTGGACGATGAAAGCATCGTTCATGGCCTTGTTTTCGGTTTACCCATCGACGCAACAAAATCGGGGAGTCGAATTTTTGGCGGCCGCGTCATTCATTCCTGGTTTAACCGTCACGTTCCTACCAGCAAACTTTATTCGAGTAAAAGTAAAGACTTGGGCAGACAAACACCCGAAGACTCCATTGTGCCGATATTTGGATGGGGACTTCGGCAATCAATGGTCGCGCTCGGCCAAATGAATGACGGACTTGTTGGGTCAGAATCACTAATGATCAAAGATACTTGGTGTATCACTTGCGGTGGTTCAAGCGTTCATCGCTGCCCAAATTGCGTCAAAGGGTTCATTTCATACCGAGTGAAAAAACAAGTCGCCTACACAGATGTGGGAGGCCCAGTTTATGGAATGGTGGTTAAAAAAAAGAAATGCACGACCTGTGACGGGCGGGGTATTTTGGATTGCAAACATTGTCGTGACGGACGGTATTGAGCAAAACATTGACTTGAATGTCACGTGAGTACGCCAAACACTTTGTGAACTCGAAAACAATGAATCTGTACCACGAAACGTACAAGGATGAGTGATCCCAAAGAAGACCTACGAAACGCTTGGCAACAACACCAAGCGGGCAAAATCGACGTTGCCGAAATGGTCTACCGTAACATCATCGATCAAGATCCAAACAATGCCGACGCGCATGTCTACTTGGGGATTGCTTTGTTTGATCGGCGTCGATTTCAAGAGTCCGTTGATCACTATCGAATTGCAATTGAATTGCGGCACCAGTTCCCTGTCGCATGGAACAATTTGGGCAATTCGTTGCGGCTGCTAGGTCAAGTGGAAGAAGCGGATGCTTGTTTTGAAACGGCACTCGGGCAACAACCTGATTATTTATCAGCGATCAAGAATCGCGGAACTCTGTGGCTTTGGCTGGGCGATATCGATCGCGGGTCGCATTGGTATCAAAAAGGTTTAGCAATTGATCCAAGCAATGCTGAACTCCATCGAAATCTTGGTGTCATTGAATTACTTCAAGGAAACTACTCGGTCGGCTGGCAGGAATATCGTTGGCGTTGGAAGATGCCGGGTCTACGACGACCGCAAACCAGTGCGGTTCATTGGCGTGGGCAAAGTCTTGATGGAAAGACGTTTCTACTCTATCCCGAGCAAGGCTTAGGTGACGCGATTCAATTTGTCCGCGTCGCCAAGCAATTGAAGTCACTTGGGGCGAATGTCATTATTCAGTGTTCACCCAAGTTGATTGACCTATTCTCATCAACCACGCATTCACTTGATGTTGATCGTTTGGTTCAGGACACAAC
>CAYVAN010000124.1:0-13717 GCA_964449225.1 uncultured Rhodopirellula sp. | reverse complement strand
GGTTTCGTATCGAACATCGTCGGGCATCGAACGCTTTTGCAGTTCGCATGGTTGGCATCCAGCTGCGGTGACGAGAACCAAACGCACGCGAGATTGCCAAAGCGGAATCGCATCTTCGGGCAGCTCGGTATCAACATTTGCAACCTCGCCGCGAACGAATGAGCGAACGGCGGCGGCGTTCATCGCGAGTCCGTGACCGTCGCCCGTTCTCCATGCGACGAGGCCGATCACGCGAGAGCCGTCATTGTTGAACAACGGCGAACCGGATCGACCGGGTAACGCTTCGGGCTTGTAGTAGATCAAGCCGCGCGTTTGTCTGATATCCTCCCGCACGCGGGAGGATGAAATGGCATTGAGTCTTACGATCTTGCGAAGCGATCGCGGTGACACGGTGACGGTGGTTGCCAAACTTGGTGACGATGAACTTCATCGCGACAAACTTGAATTGAGTTGAGCCGACGCACGCAGCAAGTTTGTATGTGCGATCAACCCCGTCCCCGCCTTCCGAGAACGAGAAGTCCGCCAAATCGCCATCGACCCCAACTGGGCCAAACAGCGAAAAACGTGGCAAAAGCTGAAAAGCCAAATAGCCATTGTGTCCGGTCAATGTTGACCTGGTCAGGCACCAATCTGTATGGGATATTGTGAAACAACCGGAAATTCATGGAAGCAATTGGATGCAACAAGAGATACGAACTTGCGATTTATTCTGCGGCGTTGGCGGTAGTTCGCGCGGCGCGGCGATGGCCGGTGCGACGCCGGTTGCTGGGTTGGATATGTGGAGTCTTGCGACGGATGCCTACAGCGTTAATTTTCCGAACACAACAACATATCGAATGAAAGCAAGCTCGCTAAAGCCGCAGCGATTGCTTGACGAAGTCGGTGACATTGACTTGCTGTTGGCTTCACCAGAATGCACTGCTCACAGCGTGGCCAAGGGAAAGAAACCTGGTTGTGAGAAGAGTCGCGGCACCGCGTTTGAAGTGGTGCGATATGCCAAAGTGCTGCAACCGCGTTGGATCGTCGTCGAGAACGTCATTCAAATGCAACGGTGGGCTCGATTCGACGAATGGAAGTCAAAACTCAATGCACTGGGATACCACATCAACAGTGCCGTCCTTGATGCTCGATACTTTTCAACAGCCACGTCCCGGCGTCGATTGTTTGTCGTATGCGACCGTGAGGGTGAGCCGTCGTTGCCCGAGCAAAAGAACAAAACGCAGAAAACAGCGGCGACAATTCTCGGACGAGGTGAGCCTCGGAATTCGCCCTGGCCGCTAAGCGAGGTTCGCACACCGCAGCGTGCGATGGCGACGCTAGAACGGGCTGAACGCGCCATCGAATCTCTCGGCAACGATACACCGTTCATCATGGTGTACTACGGAAGCGACGGGGCCGGCGGCTACCAACCGCTCGATCGCCCACTGCGAACCGTAACAACGCTGGATCGTTTTGCTTATGTTCGCCCGACAGAGTCCGGTCACGAAATGCGAATGCTGCAGCCAAGCGAGTTGGCAGCCGCAATGGGGTTTCCGGCAGAGCATCAACTTCCGACGTCTACACGGCGTGAAAAAATTAAGTTAATTGGTAATGCCGTGTGCCCGCGCGTTATGGCTGCGGTAGTCGAGACGCTAACCGGGCGAACCGAAAATGCGGAGTCTCGCTGCAGACTCGAGAAAGCCAAGACGGTTTAGCAATCCGCACCTACTCCAATGCTGAAAGAAACGCCTCTCGCATTTCTCGCATTGATTGATAACGAAGGTTGGCGTCACGGTGAGTAGCCTTGTCGACAACGGCGTTCATCTTTTCGCCGAGTCCCAGGTCCCGACGGTCCATCGGCGGGCCAAGATCTGTGAACAGTTCCCACATCAACATGCCGATGCTAAAGACATCTGTTGCGAATCCCGTTTCGGTGAAATTGAAATACTGCTCAGGAGCGGCATAGTTCTGAGTGCCAACACCATGACGTGTCGTTGTGAAAAACGTACTGGTTGCCGGGGCGGCGGACGCAAACTTCGCGAGTCCGAAATCCGCCAGCACCCATTCGTCATCAGCAAGAAGAATGTTGCTCGGATTCACATCACGATGCAACACCGGCGGCTCATTCCGATGCAGAGCATTCAAACCGTCGAGGACGGATTGAACAATATGCACGGCTTCTGGCCGATCAAGAATCGGAAAGTTCCCTCTCCCGCTTTCCACTCGCTTGTTTTGAATGTATTCGGCGAGTGAACAGGTTGCCAACTTCATGACGAAGGCCGGCAGGTTTCTTTCGCTGTCGAGATTGTCCTCCCTAATCTTCACGACATTCGGATGGTCTATGGTTTTCAATATTTTGATCTCACGCCGAAATCGCGAAAGAGCCTCCGAATCGAAAAGCTTGTCGGCCCGTACGATCTTCAATGCGAACAGCTTGTTCGTTTCAATTTCAATGCAGGAGTAGACTACTCCAAACCCTCCTTCTCCAATCAAGTCAGCTATTTCGTAATGACCAAACACCTTAGGGATTTGGACAGGAGATGGATCGAACAGATCACCCTGACGCTTTCCTTTGGCCTCTCGCATCAACAGGTCTGCGCAATCTCGAAGCGATTCAGGAGCTGACACCCACTTATTAAAAAGGCGTTTGCCTAGCCGATTGATATTTGTCAAACCTGCTCGGGCTTCCGACATCTCGGGATCAATGCTTGTGTAGTTTTCCATCCGCATTGCGACAGCACCTGGAGTTCGGCCAATCAGCTCCGCAACTTCTTTCACGAACGGAGCGTTTGTGTGCTTGGGCTCGTCTCGATGCAACAGATAGTGGTGCAGGACAATGATGTATTCACGTTCAGACCATGGTTTTCCGTAGAGTGATCGCGCGTTGGTCATCAATCTTTTACACCTAGCGTTTGATTGATCAAATCAGCAAAGAAACCAATTCCAGGATCCGTCGGTGTTCCAACCAAGACACCTCGATCGAGGTAGCGGTTCCCTTCTTCGCAACTTGTTTCAGGAAGCAATGCGCAGGCATGACACGCCGCTCGGTTTAGCGAATCAATTCCCTGGCCGCTGCTTTCAATGCACAGTGGGTCGGACGAACACCAGCGGGCGTCTTGAATCGCACCGCGGAACAACGACTCCAATCGGCCGGGTTTTCCCTGCTGAACCAAGCCGCCCATCGTGCCTTCGGAATCGCCGGCGGCGGTGTAAATCAGAATTCCTGACATCTCTTTGCCGGGTTCGTCCCAACAATACAAACGCTCGCGTAGCGAAGAGCTGCCATAGCCGCACTCGAAACTAAGACGGCGAATGAGGATGTGGGCAAGCGTGTGAAGCAAGAAAAAGCGAGGCGGGAAATCCCGCGGCGCTCGTTCCAACTTCTCGCACATTTGATGGTGCCCGTCGATCATGGACTGAATCCGCTGCTGAACCGCAGGCGTTATCCAGGCATCAATCGCAGAGGTGTTAAAGCGGAAGAATAGTCCTTCACCGTAGACCCGCATCGCGGGGAGCCAGTTTCTTCGCTTCAGGCTTAGTTGATCTTGATCGTGGGTATCAAATTCGCGGTACGGCGGTGGGTCAATTCGCGAAAAGCCGGTCAGAGCGCGAGTCTCGGCCAGCTTTTCGACCAGGACGATTCGGTCGAGGATGTTTTGAAGGAACGGTTCGTATGCGATTAGCTTTTGCGGAACCGTGACGAACTCACTTTCGTCGTCACCGGACGCTTCGGAGAGTGCTGTGTATTCGGAGTGTCTGAACTCTTCTTCGCTCAAGGCATCTCCACTCGGTGTCAATCCAGCTAGTTTTTCAACAACGACCTCGTAGAGCCGCTCCGCATCCGCTCGAAGGATCATTGCGGTATTGTCAACAATTTGCTTTATGGGCGTACCGTCCGGATTCAGGACACCGGTCATTGCTTGCCAGTAGGTTGGATCGTCAGCAAGCGTCCGGAGCGGATCGCTGAATGGTGGGATCAGGATTGCACTGGCGACTTTCGGGAAATACAGGTTTGTCGCGCCGCGTTGTAACATTCTGGGCGTGCATTCACATTCATCATCCACTCCGTGGGGACCAAGCCACGGTCGGTTTCGGCTGCAGATCAACCCTTCCAGCGACTTTGGCCCAGCCGAGCCGCTCATGGTGCGAGATGACTCACACGTTTCACAGACCACTTTCAAGCCGCCAAGCCCGGAAAACCGTCCATAGTTCAATCGAAGCTGCGGTCGTTTACAAACCTGAACGTTCGACAGGTCTTCACCAGACTTGCGGTGTGCCCATAACTCCCACGGGAAGTCGTCGATGTGCCCGTTTGGACACGCAACGATAAAGCGGACCGGGACCATTCTCCATCGCTTCTTCTCGGGCAACGCGGAACACGATGGCTGTTTTTTCTCACCAGGCTTTGGTTTGAAGCGACTGCCCAGACCACTGTCGCATCGCGGCGGAGCTGTTTCATTCCACTTGCTTTGCTTCAATGCTCGACAGCGAGGGCAGAAGTGCCATAGAGGAAACCTGATAAATGGAAGTAAAGCACCCAAGTGCCCTTCGCCAGGAGCTGGAGGCGGAGCTCGAAAGAATGTGACGCCAAGACGCTTCGCCAGTCGATCATCATTTATGGGGCACTTTGGCTTTTCCGGCCAAGCATCCAGCCCGGCACTCATTAAGCTCTGGCCTGGTAGGTCAAAGATAGCGCCGACACCGAATGGAACGACCGCCTGCGAACGACGAATTGTTTTTCTTGCCATGATTAGTTTCCTATTCGTCGTTTTCGTAGACTGCGATCACTTCTGCTCGGCACTCAACATCCACGTTTCGCATCGAGCTAGGAGTGGACCACGCTGAGTTCGCCCATTCCGGCAGTGGAGTTCCTCCCGCTGGATACATTAAAGGCCGCTGAGCATCGGGCTTCCCAAAATCTCCCCACCTCGAAGGCTTCACGCTGTTCCACCTCGATATCAGGGTTTTCAATTTCGATTTCAAACTGCCGGCATGCTCGGGATCGACGACTGAGCAACGCCGTTCAATCTCGTCAACCAAGTCTTTCAAGGTCGCCGAAGCTGGGTCAAATTGGTCTGGGCTTGAAACGCCCACCAAGTGCCGCACCAGCACCACTAATACGCCGTGCAACGCGCGCTCCATGACCGGAAGCGAGAATGGCGTAACGCTTGTCGGCTCCACGTGCTTGTAGAACGCTTCGTGGTAGGCGCGAAAATGTTCGTAGTGCGATCTATCTCGTGGTTTGCCGGGGTTGTACATCGCGACAACCAAACCGGGGGCGTTCTTGGAACGACCGACACGGCTGCTGGCTTGGATATACTCCGAAGTCGTCTTGGGTTGCCCAACGACCAGCATTAGTCCGAGCCGATCGACATCGACTCCGACCGAAATCATGTTCGTTGCCAGTAGTGTATCGAGTGGTTTGTCTTTCCAATCGTCAGACGCCCGCGGATACCTCTTTTCGAGCCGTTCCAAAATCGCGGGGATTTCATCGGCCGTTCGGCGACTGGTCAGTTCAACAGGCGAACCAAGACTGCGGTGCAGTTCTTTCGGCGTCGCCGTGCGGGTCGTGATCGACCACATGTACTCGGGGATATCGGCTTCAACGAGCGTTGCCGCGTGCCCCAGTTCACGCAGGCTGCTAAAGTATTGCAGTACCGTCCAATAGGGATCACGAGTTTCTTCCGGGACGCCCTCAGGCAGCGGCATTGATTTGCAGGCGTGGAACAGCCCGCCAAGTGTTCGCACCATGGCGGTCACGAATGACGGTGCGGCGGTTGCAAAGATACCGAGGTAAAGTCGGCCTGGAGTATCGCGATTCTCTTTCGCAAAGAATGAATCCGAAATATCGAGTCCCTGAGGCGGGAACTGCGACGTTGGTCGGTCGTACAACGCTCGGCATTGGTGCCATGCTCGGCGGATCGTGGCGGTGGACGCGACGATTTTCGGTTTGCGGCCTTTCCACGAACAAAGCAAGTCGATCGCAGACTCGTATAGCCCGACGACCGATCCTAGTGGGCCGGATATCAGGTGCAATTCGTCTTGGATAATCAGGTCCGGCGGATCATTTGAACCGGGAGTGCCAATGCCGAAAATCCGCCCTGACATTTCTCGCCACGCCAACATAGCGAACTTGTCCACCGTCCCGATGATCAGAGTAGGAGGTGTCTCGTAGACATCGTCATCAATGACAATGACCGGCAATCGTTTTTTCGGTGATGAAAACTCGCATGCCGCTTCGGGGCAAACGAAGATCACTGTCTTCGGCTTGCCATGAGGTTGGTAGCCAAGATTGTCCGGCTCATCCATTGCCGTGCCGCACCAAGGGCACTTTAGCATCTGAAATTCGTTGGCTTCCTGGCTATTGGGCTTCGCCAAGTTGTTGAGCGACTTGACGGCAGGCTCTCGATACAACGGCGTTAACGATCCTCCCACCCAAAGCCCAATCGTGATTGCTTCGGTACCAAGATCATCTGGCCGACCGCGTCGGATCAATTCGCATGCACAGATCATTGAGCTTGCACGTTGGAACTGCTGCGCCGTCAACAGTCTCAGCGTGTACCGCATCAATACCGTGCAGCCGGCGTTGTCCGGTCGAATCAATCGGCGAAGAAAAATGTCGGTTGCCGCGAGCCCGAGGTAGGCTTCCGTTTTACCACCGCCAGTTGGAAACCAGATCAGATCGACGAGGTCGCGTTCGGGATGCTCGGAGCCATCATCGTTCGTCTTGAGCGACGAAAGGTTCATCAAGATGAATGCAAGCTGAAACGTCCGCCAACGACCTTCCCACTGGCTCTTTGGTTCATAGGTTTTCGGCAGTGGCTTCATCCCGACATCCGTCGGGCGTTTAACTCTGCGTGAATGATGCTGCTGCATCAAAATCGCTCGGTTGGCAAGCATGAAAGCTTCCAACATCACCGAGTCGCTTCCGAGTAACTTGATTCCGTCTCGAATGCGACCAAGGCATATTCGGCAATGCTTCAAGTTTTCGGTCGCCGGCTTTTTCAATCGGTTGGGCAGACCGGCAACTTCGGCTTCCTGCTCCTTGATCCAGGTTTGGTAGTCGTCGACTAAGGGCTGAAGGATCGAGGGGATGCTCGCTGCCTTTACGGCCCCGTCGGCTCCCGACAGAACGTACATGCTAAGCTCGTCGCCTTCGGTACTCCGCGGTTCAACGGGAGGAACTTTGACTCGCGGAATCGTGACGGTGCCGAGCGACGCTACCTTTCCGTTGGTTTCAGATCCCCAATCGACCGAGCAACCGTGGCCAACCGCGAACGCTTTCCTCTTTCGGTAAAGCAATTCCAGAGCGGCTTCTTCTTGAACGTCGGGGTCGTCGCTTTTGGTCGCGTCCCGATCGGGCAACACTTTGTATTCACGAAATACGGTTTTTCCGGCAGCTGATTCGACACTCACTGAGATCTGAAAGAAACAATCCTTGGCACTGATTCGGCTGTCTCGTCCGCTCTGGTGATCGTTCAGCAATGAAAGCGTCAGCAGAACGCTGCCGTCCGCTCGATGGCGGAACATCCCTCGAATCAAAAGGGAATCAACAAGTGTTCGTTCCCACGGAGTTGGTTGTGCCGATTTGGGAACGGTCAACGTTTGGTCTGGAATCTCGATTTGGATACGGCGCCATTCCTGCCGCTCGCGTGTTTGCGGCCCATCGTCAGTCTCGACGACATAGGGAGCCGTCCCACCTTCGTATCGTGCAGCCGAAACGCGAACAGTTAAGTCGCCAGCGTCGTCATCGCAGAGGCATGAGAGTCCGATGGCTGACGGATAAAACTCGTTGGCTAGACGAACCGTTTGGTCATACGCGTCGGTGAGTGAGTCGCCGGAACTACCATCGCGTCTGGGTTCGGTTGTCGGTTCGCCTTCCAGCGGATCGGTTGGTTCTTCGTCGGTGACGGCGGCGGCCTCTGCGGCATCGCTAGCTGAGTCGCCTTGGTCATCGTGTTCGTTGATTACCTGCTGTTGCGGGAACAGAACGCCGGCAGAGTATCGCTGCGTCGGCGACTCTTCCAATCGCTCAACGTATGGCTGGCCGGGGTTTCCTTCGTAGTCGTGCGGCGGCAAACCAGGGCCAACCAGTTCTCGCTCCAGCGCGTCGATCAGTTTGTCACGGAATGCTTCTTCGTTTGATTTCGTCATAGTTTATCTCGGTTCACATTCCCACTTTGACGCGCTTCTTTAGCCAGTCTTGCTGGCGTTCGTTGCAAAGTGCTTCCAGTTTTTGGTTGATGAAAACGAAAAGTCCGATCCGTGCCCGCGACATTCCTACATAGGCGACGCCGCGCCACCAATCGGGCGTTAGTTCGTCAACATCGGTTAGAATGATGAAGTCGTTTTCGAGCCCTTTGAAAGACGAGACACTGCAAGCGGTGACTTGATTCAGCAGCGGCGATCCCACTTTCCATGCGTTGTCTTCATCGACCGATGCGAGCTGAAAGTCTCTGAATTGACTTGCACAGGAGTCTTCCGCTTTGCGGCACGACAAGACGGAGATCTGATAGGGAGAGATGTCTTCGTTCAATAGCTTCTTCAGCGTTGAACCGAGCAATTGTCGTTGGTCCGCTGGTTTTTTATACCAATGTGTTTGCACCGGGATGCCGTCGACGGTTGCGGCGGGCGGGAACATCGGAAGCGTTTTGATCTCGGTTTCTTGCGCGATTTGAATGGTGTTTCGGCGGTTGGTCGGGAGCAGCGAGACAACACCGATGGGGATAAGCCGAAACAGGGCTTCGTCTTCGTAGACGCCGAACACGGACGCTTGGTTGTTGCGATCACAGAAGAACCACCACCGCCCGTTGTTCAATCCGCCAACCACCATGGCATCGAGCACATCGAGCATGGGACGCGACAGCATGTCCTGAGCTTCGTCGACGACTAGCGTCTGGTACTGCTTGCAGTCCTTTTCCATCAAAGCCTGCAACGCGTATTCCGGCATCAAACGATTGAAGATCTCAGACCGTTCTTTCCCGATCTTTGCTTCTTCAAACTGCGTTTGAACTTCCGAACCTTCGATCAGGTCATTCAAAAGGGAGTGGATGGAGTTGACCGTGATCGAACCACGCCCGGCAGTGGTCACGTTCTTTCGTAGTGCTCCCGCAAGCACGCGATTGAAACAGAGCAATAGTACATCGCCGTCGGTTCGGCTTGCTTCTCGCTTTGCGATCTCGGCCGCCAACAGCGTCTTGCCAGTTCCCGCTCCACCCTGAACGATCATTCTTGGTTCAGGATATTTTTCGAGTGCGTCGAGAACTTGATACTGCTCTGACTCCAAAGCATGCAACTTGTGTGTGGCTGCATCCGCAAACGCTCCCATCGAAGGAACGCGATCAAAATCACCTCGCAGGAAGTCTGAAAGGGTTTCGAGGTCCTTTTCGGTGGGAGCGTAGCGACCCGGATTGTTCCCAAGCGAACTTCGCTCACGCCAGTATTCTGCGAGTTGATCGACAAACTGCTTGATCGACTGACCTTTAGTCTTGATGCTCTCTCGATCGTAGAGCTGCCGCCGATCAGCTTCCGCGCCAAGCTGATCCGCCAACGGGCAGTCTGGGGTGACGACACCAAAGCCATAAAGCAAACGTTGCTGACGTCGGTCGTCCGACGGAAGATGCTCACGAACTCGCTTTTCGAGTCCGAACATTGCTCCGCTCGCTTGATCAAACGGGCCTTCGTTTTTCGTTGTCGTCTTGTTGTAGAGATTCGTGAACTTCCAGACGCCATTCTCTCGTGCGACCCGACCGCCTTTGACTTCTAAGACGAAGATGCCCAAACGAGTTAGAAGCAAAAAGTCAATCTCGCCACGACGCTTGGAATCATGTTCGCTCAGTCCCAGCGAATGAAGACAGATCCAGTCTTCCGTGCCCGGTGTATCGCGAATCCACTCGAAGACGCGTCGCTCCGCGGAACTCTGGACTTCGGGGTGAATCGTTGGTGGGATCATTCGTGCCATGAGTCGCCCTCGAGCAGCCGGTTGGCGGCGGTGTATTTGACTGGAATCGGTTTCGATGCCGTTTCCGCAACACGAACGAGAACTAGATCACCATCCAAGTGAACAATCGGCTCATCCGCCTGCTCTTGCCGCACGACGTCCGCTGCCCTAGCTCGGATTCGTTTGGCGATGACGCGAGGTGCTTTCTGCTGATGGGCACTGCGGACAGTCTTGATTGCTGCAACTACTTCCTCGATTCGACTTTTGAGTTGGTCGTCACCGGTTACTTTGGCAAGAATCTCAATGTCGGCGGATCCGCGTGGAGCGATCATGTCATCGTCGTGAATCCAGTTGCCGATCGCTTGAGCTTGAGATTTGCAGCCCGCCGCGCGCAGCTTCGAGCACATCGACTCTTCCGACACGGAATGTTCACTCATGTAGTTTCGCAAGGCGACTCGCCAAAGTCCGCTGGTTTCACGCTGACCGTCTTCGATTAGTTCATCCGCAACTTCGCGAATCAAATCGCGGCTCTTCGGTCGAAAGACAATCTTGTCTCCTACTGCGACGTCTTTGGCACCGCAAAGCTTCACTACTGCCTTGTCGTCATCAGAGTCAAACGCCGCATCGAACAAATGCGTGACCACGTTCAGCTTGTAGTTGTCCGTGAACAGGCCATAGATGCCACCAGCAAACAGAAGAAGCCTTGCCTTTGTATCAGCGTCCGAATGCCCAGCACCAACTCGATCGTAAATCCGCTGCCGAAACCCTTCGTCTATGTCATTGCTGACATCTTCAATGTTGTCAATTTCGGGCTCGTCCGGCTCGACCACCTCCACCTTGTCTTTCGGCTTCTTCCAGCCATTAATCGCGGGGAAGATGGCTTTGCGTC
Source organism: uncultured Rhodopirellula sp. (assembly GCA_964449225.1). Lineage (GTDB taxonomy): Bacteria > Planctomycetota > Planctomycetia > Pirellulales > Pirellulaceae > Rubripirellula. The sequence continues at coordinate 2,909 of CAYVAN010000124.1, read as the reverse complement.
CTCTCAGTCGCTTTCGTTCTTCTCGCATCGTCAGTCGATGCTCTGAAAACTGCTGATGCCAGCGACGTTCGACATCGTAGAGAAGCAGGATGAGCGGATCGGCGACAGGCGGAGATAGGACGGCGGCCATTCGCGACTTCTTGAACCAACCCGTGACCAAAAGCCCATTGGCAAACGACTCGGCGGAAGAGGCCGAGGCGAAAACGCGATTTCGCCGGTGCTTGAAGTTGCCCTCCAATTCGGTAACCAACCTCGCATCAGGGCACAGCAAGTCAATCGTTGGGTGTTTATCGAGGATCTGCTGCAAGGCAACAGACTTGGGGTTGCTGACCAGCATTTGATCTTTGCACTCACCCATTCGATCAACGACGAGACTGGCCGCCAAACGCTCTTCCTCGGACAGGTAGTTTGATGAATCCATGATCTTCTTAATCGCCAAAACGCGTTTGGCGACGTCCACTGCCGATTGCGATTCGGACGTCAACTCAGTGGAGCAACGCATCAGTTGCGTAATGCCGAAGAACCCTTGCGAAACAATCTCTTCAAGTTCCGGCAAACCGTCCGGGCCTCGTCGCTTGGCAAGTCGACGCAGTGAACAAAACGCCTTGTAGGTGTCATTGACGATCGGAAAAGCAATCTTCTCGATGATCGGCTTGGCCGATGATGTCGACTGAACCCGTGCTTCAAACTTCGCAATCTCACTATCGTTTGCCGGCAGCCGTTTGTCCGACCAAACGAGTGCCCGAAGATCTTCCGGCCCCCATTCCCAGACACTTAAGTCGTTGTGCTGGTCAACTTCCGTTTCATTAGCCGTCCGTTCGGTTGCAATCAGCAGACACGGGATCTTGCGACTATTCAAACGTTTGATGCTCGCGTGCTTTTCGCGGTTACGTCCTGCCACATCGACGATCACCAACTCAATGTCGTCTTGATTGTCTTGGGCGTAGCTGCATGCAACATCCAGATCCGAAGCAAACAGAAGCACCGACTCTTGCTTCCCAAACCGCTTCGACCACTGTTCGGTCTCCTCACCGTCTGCCGACACTTGGCCGACAGGGATGACATCTTTAATGGGCTGCCCGTACAAAAGTGTCGATTTGCAGAAATCAGCAGCAACGGTTGTCGGCATGACGACGATCACTTTCTTCGTGATCGCATGAACGTCTGCTTTGTTAGGACCGTTGAACAGAAAGCTCAGTCCAGAGAGATCGGTGATTTCATTTCGCTTGCTACGTTTGATCTCGCCGCGAACTACTCGGTTGCGGTCAACTGGAACCAAGCGACACAAGTCCGCTACTGGCCACGACGTTCTTGAGCGGGTTGTGACGCCCTTGCTCGTGTTGTATTTCAACAGCCAGAACATCCGACGGCCGTTCACATCTTCAAATCCATCGAACTCGGCCACCGCTTCGTAGTCCACCAAGACCTTTTGGCCGGGCGCAAATGACTTCTCAGTCAACTGCCGAAGCCCAGCGTCGTGAGCCAAACCAAGTGTGGAAACAAACCCAAGCAAGATGGCAATCGGTCCAGTCTCCGGAGCGATCAGCATCGTGTTGATTGCATCGTCGGACCGAAGGTTTCGGCAAGATAAAGCGGAATTCAAAATCGCAAACTCTGACGCCGCACGCGGTCCCGAACCGTCGTCGAGTGTCAGCATATTCAAGAACGGCCAAACCCCAACCACGTGATCGAGAAGTTCAATCAAGGGCTCTCGAACTGGACTGACCAAATCAATGGCGGTTTGCAAAATGAACAGGTCGTCCAGGTAACCGATCAGCCCCAACTCGTCGTTGATGGCATCGTCGTCCTCCACGAAGTAGCGAAGAGCACCACGGGCGCATGTCTTGTCATCCTCGGAACTGCTGGCGACTTGCAAGACCGTAATGAGCGTCTTCGCATTATTCGACAATCGTTTTAAGAAGCCGCATTCGGCCAATCCTTCAATCTCATACAATTTTTCTTGGACGCGATCAACAAGCTTGATGTCGCAACCCTCCAGAAGAGAGAGCTTCTCGAAGATCTCCTCGGCCAAATTTTGTTCGTCTTCAGTGATTGCCGGCGGATGGTAAGCAACCGGCTCGCCAAGTCGAACCGCAATCTCATGAACGGCATAGCTTGCAATGAACGCTTGCCCCAACGCATGAAATTCGGCGGTGTCAGAAGCGTCGTCCTCTTCCTCGTCCGCATCCTCAGCTGGCCGGCCGTGGCTACTGACAATAAATTGGATCGCTCCGCGAGCGATGGAGGCAATGTCCTCTGCTGCTTCGTGAAGCCTGAGGTAGTTTGCAAGCTGGGTCAGGTTGCGAAGAAGAGCTTGTTCAAACCCGAACTGAGGTTGCAGAGCATGCGCCCATTCGCCGGTCTTCTTTAACAGAACATCGACAACAAGTTCTTCGCTGCTGAGCTCGCGAATGGTTTGAAGCAGATTCTCGCGATCTGCAAAAGAGAGATGACTTGCCAAAACGTTTGGGCCCCAGGTTTCATACCCGACCCACGCACACGCGTGGCTCATACTGAGCACGCATTGTAGGGGACAAGTGTGCGCGATGCAGCAACCGGGGGCCGCTCAACCAACACCCATTTCGGCAAGCCAGTCAGAAGTCTCTGAGTCTTTCTCTGGTGGCCGGTTTGCGTTAACTGGGGGTGAATGTTAACCGAGAGAGTCCGAGAGATTCGGCGGTTGGTGTCGGGGCAGCGGGCCAGAAAGATGCTTTCCGGTCGTCTCACCGAACCGGCCGAGAGCGAACGGGGTTGGTCAGCGGTAGCCAGGAAGTGCCGTAAACTGCGGGCACCAACGCAAAAAGGCCGATGCTTGTGCATCGGCCTTTGGCGTTAAGTCACGGGCACTCGCTGTTCGCGAATGTCCGAAAAGGCTCCCCCGACAGGACTCGAACCTGTGACAAGGCGGT
>CAYVAN010000123.1:8271-13988 GCA_964449225.1 uncultured Rhodopirellula sp. | reverse complement strand
GAAACGCTTCGCGAGGGTCAGGCTTTGTGTTGGGTGTTCGAGTGATTTGGGCTGATTTGACTGTCCTGTTTCCTGTTTCTACTTCGCTGGCATTCACATGCCTGGACCACCTCATTTTCAATTTTCTGGTGCGAATTACTAAGTCGTCACGCACGCCGAACATCGCAGAAAGGGATCAACAAAAACATCGAATCGTCAACACAAGACCGCAGGATCACTGGGGATGAGAACCCAACACAAGGCCTGAGAGTGCCGGGATAAATCGGCTTGTACTAGAGAATGTAAAAGATTCTTACGAAGAACGATTAGCCATCGGTTTCGGCCTTCCTTGGAGGGGCGTTTGTGTTGAGCCAGGAAATGCGGAAAGGGGGGAGCTTTTCTATGTCAGCCAAGGAAGTGGCCTACTCTTGCTCGGCCACGCTTCTTAGGCCAATCGATCTTTGCTGAAAAATCGACACAAGGGGAGATGGTGGGTCTGCGCCGAAGCGGCTTGACCCACCCTACGTTGATTGCGCTTACGTTTGCTTGATGTTTCGTCTTTGTTTTGGCTGTGTGTTGGTAGTTGACTGTAGTCTCAGCTGTTTTCTTTCACGAAGAACGCCGTCGCTTTATTTAAAATGTCGCGTTCCATTTTGAGTTAGCGGTTCTCTTCACGGAGCCGCTCGAGCTCGGATTCGACCGAACTGCTGCTGGTGATTTAACCTTCCAGCGAGCCATCGGCTTCAAAGGATTTCTTCCATTTGCGAATCAGGTTCGCACCGACATCGAGATCGTTGGCGACTGCGGTAAATGACAAACCGTGCTCCACTACTTTTCGGACTGCTGCGAGCTTGAACTCGCGGCTGTAAATTCGACGCTTTTCCATGATTTGGTTCTCCTGCCAGACGAGCCTGACATGCGCCGCCCCACTGTCAACTTTCGTGGGCAATTCCAAATTGGTCATCTGGTTCAACGAGCGGGGACTCGACCTTGAGTTTGTCGCAACAGGCCGTACAGTGCATTGCGTCCCCAGGCAGAGCCTGGGGACGGGCAGTCACCCAAGGATTAACCTAGACGCTGGCAGCTTGTCGCCTGCCAGGGCCTCCGGATTTGCGATTGCGGCTGTGGTTACCACCTCGCTTGTTTCCGCCGCCACCGCTTCGCGAACGCCCACCACCGCCCCGATTGCCGCCGTGGCGACTACGCGAATTCGATCTTGGCTTCGACCCACCGGTGGAAACCATCGACAGGTTCTTTGGATTGTCGATCACCAACTTTTGCTTGATCTCTTTTTCAATCGCTCGCAACTCTTCGATCTCATCCGTCGTGCAAAACGAAATCGCAACACCACTGGCACCCGCACGACCGGTTCGACCGATGCGGTGAACGTAGCTTTCCGGTTCGACGGGCATGTCAAAGTTGACCACGTGAGTCACACCGTCAATGTCGATGCCGCGTGCCGCAACATCCGTGGCCACCAGAACGCGAATTTTTTCTTTCTTAAACGCGTCGAGCGCCCGCTGCCGAGCGTTCTGCGATTTGTTGCCATGGATAGCCACCGCACCGATTCCAGCACGGTCCAACTTGGACGCCAACGCATTCGCGCCACGCTTGGTTCGCGTGAACACGATTGCTCGTTCGATCTCGCCATCAACCAGCATCGCTTCAAGGGTGCGAACCTTATCGGATCGCTCGATCATGCGGATGGTCTGTTTGATCTTGGTGACACTGGACACCTTGGGCGTGACATCCACACTGATCGGGTTGAATAGCAATTCAGATGCAAGCTCGCGAATCTTGGGTGCCAAGGTTGCAGAAAAGAACAACGACTGCCGTTCCTTGGGCAACGCTTTGACAATCTGCTTCAGTGCGGGCAGGAACCCCATATCGAGCATACGATCAGCTTCGTCCAGAACGAATTGCTCAACGTCGGACAGGTCGATGTGCCCTTGATCCATCAAGTCGATCAAGCGTCCGGGCGTCGCAATCATGACTTCGCTGCCACGAGCAACGCTTCGCACTTGGCTGTTCTGATTGACGCCACCGTAGATCGTGACGTGCCGAACCTTGGTGTGCTTGCCGTAAACTTTGAAGCTATCGGCAATTTGGATTGCCAATTCACGGGTGGGTGCCAACACCAACGCCAACGGGCGTCTCGGTTTGGCTTGCAGTTTTTCGCCAGCGATATAGTCCAGAATTGGCAGCGCGAACGCGGCGGTTTTCCCGGTTCCCGTTTGGGCACACCCAAGGATGTCGTTACCAGCCACGGCGGGCGGAATGGTCTTGGACTGGATTGGCGTGGGCGTGATGTAGTTTTGGTCAGCGAGTGCTTTTTTCAGTGGCCCGTACAGGTCCATCGATGCAAAGGTTTCGTTGCCGTTTTTTTTGCTGGTGTCTTTTTTAGTTTCTTGAGTGTTCAATGTTCTCTTTCGGGAGTTGTCCATCCGCAAGAGAAAAATGTTTGCGCCGGTCACCGTCGCAGGTTTCTTCGGATGGTGTGAGCCATTCCTCGGCGGGAGCGTACGCACGCATCCGCCGCGATGGCTAATCGATTCAGTTCGTGACCGAATTTAATCTTCTAATTTGATCCAACGGGCTTGGACTACCAGCGTCCGCCGCCACCGCCTCCGCCGCGTTGTTCACGCGGCTTCGCTTCGTTGACCGTCAGGCTGCGGCCGTCCATTTCCTTTTGGTCCAGGCCTTCGATCGCACTGGCACCGGCTTCTGCGGAAGCCATTTCGACGAAACAGAATCCACGAGAACGACCTGTGTCACGATCCTTGATGATATTGACGCTTTTCACTTCACCGAATTCACCAAACACCTTTTCGATGTCTGATTCATTGGAGTCAAAGCTTAAATTTCCGACGTAAATGTTCACCTAAGAACACTCCTTAAATTTGTTTTGTTCAATCCAAGCGGACATTGATCCAAAGGCATCGAACAATGGGGGGAAAACCAGGAGTCCAAATCAAGGACTGCAAATGATTTCCGGCGCTGGCTTGCGGACGACAGAGCATCCAACAAAAGCGATGTGTTGACCATTTGCGGGTCAGGCACATGAAAAGAGTCGTTGACGTTGTCCCCAATCAATGGGCGGCAAACAAGACTTGCACGAACGTCAAACAATCGAAAGGATGACACGAAGGAGACTGGGGCGATGCCCCGAACACGATGGCGAAAATCCAAAACAACCGTCAAAACAACAACTAAACCGAACTACCGTCTCTTTTAACCTCGCCCAAAATTTCGTGGGTTTCGTACAATCCTGGGTCGTGGAAAGGCTGTTCTGCCAAAAGGGCACTCGAACACCCATCAAATGTCACGACCCGGGAACTATACCTCCAAAGCCCACCAAGTCGATACGAATTTGGGTTTCACGGGGCTAATTGAGCCAAATCGGTCGAGTCTCCAATCATTTCAGACGCCGCTTCGGCGATCTGACCAACATCACTGGCGGCAACGATTCTCCTAAGAGTCTCCAGCTGACGCTGGGTGATCGCCGCTGGCGAACCGGCCGGCGGTCGACACGGAACAAGTTCGCTCGCAATCTCGCTCAGCAATGCCGCGACCCCATCACCCGTGGTGGCGGAAACCAACAAGGCTTGCGTTTTGCTCTGCGAACGTTGTGTCGACGGTTGCTCATGCAAACCGCTTGTCGCTAAGTCTGATTTATTGGTGACGTTGATTGACTTGATGTGATCAGGGATCTTCGCAAAGTCGGTTTCAGGATCACGAACCCGAACCACCAAGTCGGCCGTTTCGATTTGCTCAATCGCTCGGCGGATGCCTTCTTTTTCGATTTCATCGGCATCGTCAATTTCATCTTTTTGCCGAATGCCAGCGGTGTCGCTGATTCGGATCGGGATGCCACCGATCACTGTTTCCGCGTGCAAGACATCTCGGGTCGTGCCAGCGGTGTTCATGGTGATGCTACGGCTGTATCCAAGAATGGCGTTGGTCAAGCTACTTTTGCCAACATTGGGCGCACCGACCAGCACGACTCGATAGGGTTCCGCTAAATGCGTCGTCATCGGTGCATAGGCCAGCATTTGCCGTGCTTCGGTGATGATCGAATCCGCTTGTGTGTGGGCGCGGCGCACTACTTTCGCAGCCCAGTCTTGCATCGCACCACGCACCTGATCCATGGCAATCGCAGCATTTTTGGCAGTCGTGCAGTGGACCAAGACGGATACCGCTTCTTGAACCAGTAACGGCTTCTTGCCAAGCCCTTGAACACCTGAGGCAACCCCAACACCAAAGTCCTGCAAATCTGACAGAATCACGCTTATTGCGGCCTGACCGCCGTGACAGTGGACCTCGAATTGATCGTCAGCGACCGGCGTGACAACCACTGACTCCCCCGCCACACCCTTATTAACAGCATCCTCATTAACAGCGTCGCTCTTTGAACCGCTCAGCCAGGTGCCGTAGCGAATTTGACCTGGCCTCATTGGCGTTGGCGTTGCGCGACGAAAATACTGATTGATCGCATTAGCAGCTTGGTCACCCGCGACAACGATCACCGCGATCGCACTACGCCCAGGGCCTGTCAGGGTCGTCGCCACCGTTGAAGTCATCATTGTTTTTTCGTCGGTGCTGGATTGGGGTGAAGACATCGCGGTAATCTCGAATAGACTCTTCAGAATCAAAAACGTTTCAACAAATTTTTGCCGCACGGATTTATGGCGAAACGAAAGCCCAATCTCGATCACCGCACTTTGAAATCACGTTCGCTGGATTCTCATTCGCTGGGAAACCTCAGCGACGACGAACTGCTTGATACGCGGATTTGTGATCTGCCATTATCGATCCGGGACACGCCACTGGAAGCTCGAATCGGACAGCTTAACGAAGAATTGGCAGCCCGTGGACTCGACTTCAAACCGCACTGCTGGCTCAGCGAAGAATGGTTTTCGCCCGATGGCGTCCCAGGGATCGCGATCCCGTTCTACCTGGCGCATCCGCGACTAATCCGACTGGAACGAAAGCAATTGCTAGAAGTTGAGGGCGGAACCAAGGCGGGCTGCATGATGATCCTGCGCCACGAAGCCGGTCACGCGATTGACACCGCCTATCGCCTGCGAAGCCGATCCAGTTATCGCAGCGTATTCGGAAGATGGACCGCAACTTACCCAACCTACTATCAACCGGTTCCGTCAAGTCGTGACTACGTGTTGCATCTGGAGATGTGGTATGCTCAGGCGCATCCACTTGAGGATTTTGCGGAAACATTTGCCGTCTGGTTGAAACCTGGTTCGCGTTGGCGAAGCCGGTATCGTGATTGGCCGGCGCTGAACAAGTTGCATTTGGTGGACGATTTAATGAAGTCCGTCAACGGCACGAAACCCAAAGTGACTTCGCGAAGACAGCCCGAATCGTTATCACGAATCCGAAAAACCCTACGAACTCATTACCGACAAAAGCGAGAACACTACGGCATCGAAGTGCCCAGCATTTATGACAACGATTTGCGAAAGCTGTTTTCCAGCGATCCGGTTCACCGTCGCAACATGACCGCTGCGGCGTACCTTACCCGGATTCGATCAGAACTATGCCGCAGCGTCGCGAAATGGACCGGAGAATACACCTACACGATTGATCAAGTCGTCCAAGAAATGATCGAACGATGCCGCGACATGAAATTACGTTTGGGTTCATCGCCCGAAGAAGCAAAGTTTGACGCAATGATCCTTGTCGCCGTACGAACCACAAACTTCCATCAAGAAGGGCGACGA
>CAYVAN010000123.1:0-8209 GCA_964449225.1 uncultured Rhodopirellula sp. | reverse complement strand
GTATCGCCGTTTAAAAAGAAACCAATCGCTTCCAGCGAGTAGCTGTTCGTTTTGATCTTCTTAACCACCTTTCCCCGACCTCCCAAAAAGCTAATCGCTAACAGCTAACCGCTAAAAGCTTATTTCCAAAAGCTATCCAATGACCAAGCTTCGCATCTTAGTACTCGTCCGCTATGGGCATGTTCCGCCTTTGACCTTAGAAGGAATCAGTGAAGCGGAGATGGATCCATGGAAAGCTGAATTTGATGTTTGCGAAACACTTCGAAATCTAGGACACGAAGTGTTACCGATCGGGGTCTTTGACGATTTGGGACCGATCCGCGAAGCCCTCAAAGAGTTCGATCCCAACATTACTTTTATGATGTTGGAGGAATTTCATGGCGTCGTGACCTACGACTTTGCCGTGATCAGTTATTTGGAATTGATGCAGCAGGCTTACACCGGATGCAACCCGCGTGGCTTGTTGCTTAGCAAGGACAAAGCGTTGTCGAAAAAGGTTTTGTCTTACCATCGAATTCCAACGCCACGCTTTGCCGTTTTTCCGATCAACCGACAAGTGCATCGGCCAAAGAAATTGTCATTTCCGCTGTTCGTTAAAAGCGTTGTTGAGGATGCGTCATTCGGAATCGCTCAAGCGTCGATCGTCCACGATGATGCTCAGCTAAAACAGCGAGTGGAGTTCATTCACGCCCAAACTGGCGGTGCCGCGATCGCGGAGCAATACATTGAAGGTCGCGAGTTATACGTGGGGGTACTTGGGAACACTCGGCTGACGACGTTTCCGGCTTGGGAAATGGACTTCGGTCGGATGCCCGACGATGTCGCTCGCATTGCCACCCGAGCGGTGAAGTGGGACAAGAAGTACCAAGCCAAGCATGACATCACGACTCGTGCGGCCACCGGCATTGATGAAGCGACTGAGGCCAAAATTTCAAAACTATGCAAACGCGTCTATCGGGCACTCAGCATGAGTGGCTACGGGCGAATGGATTTGCGAATGACGGATTCGGGCGAAATCTATGTGATCGAGGCCAACGCAAACCCCAACATCGAATACGGCGAGGATTTTTCCGAATCAGCAGAAGTCGCCGGTGTCACCTACGAAATGCTGATGCAGCGAATCTTGAACCTTGGGCTCAGCTATCAAGCAGCCTGGATGGTGTGATTTTACGACCGATTTTGTTACGCCGCATTTTGTGCGGAACGTTCCGTCATACCCAGGGCCGATCAGTCCTTCGATCTGGGTGTCGCCAGTAGCGATCGCCGAAGCTCTACGCGAGCTTCGCTACGGCGATACGGTCTCCAGCTTTTTTAAGCTGGGCAATGTCGCTCGGCTCTCCAAGCCGTTAGTGCTACCGGCTCGGAGAGCCGAGCGACAATGGGGAACACTCCAAAGTGAAAAAGTGATTTGCCTTGGATTCGGCCAGCCGTGTCCTCAGCTGGCCAGGGCATCAGCGACAATCTGCTTTGCCTCGGTTTGAATTCGCTCGAGATGTTCTTGGCCCAAAAAACTCTCCGTGTAAATCTTATAGATGTCCTCGGTCCCCGAGGGTCGCGCAGCGAACCAGCCGTTCTTGGTAACAACTTTTAATCCGCCAATCGCTGCGTCATTTCCAGGGGCACTGGTCAGCTTGGCCTCAATCGCGTCGCCCGCTAGCTCCTTCGACAAAACCGATTCAGGGCTCAGCTCTTTCAAAGCACTCTTTTGCGCCGCCGTTGCCGGTGCATCAATTCGAGCGTAAACCGGGTCACCAAATTTCTCGACCAGACCCTGGTAGTGTTGCCCCGGATCTTTCCCAGTTTTGGCAAGAATCTCAGCGGCCAACAGATCCAAAATAATTCCATCCTTATCCGTCGACCAAGCCGTTCCATCGATTCGCAAGAAAGACGCACCGGCGCTCTCTTCGCCACCAAAACCAAGTGACCCATCGACTAATCCATCAACAAACCATTTGAAACCGACCGGCACTTCACAGAGCGTTCGGCCAAGATCTGCGGCAACTCGATCAACCATCGAACTGGAAACCAACGTCTTTCCAACGGCCACCGAATCAGCCCACTGAGGCCGGTTTTGAAACAAGTATTCGATCGCGACCGCAAGATAGTGGTTTGGATTCATCAATCCGACCGATGGTGTGACGATACCGTGGCGGTCGTAGTCGGGATCATTTCCAAAGGCGATATCGAACCGATCTTTTAAGTCGATTAAACCCGCCATGGCCGATGGTGACGAACAGTCCATGCGAACTTTTCCGTCCTTATCCACTCGCATAAACGAGAACGTCGGATCGACTCGTTCATTGACGATTTCAATGTTTAACGAGTATCGCTTTGCAATGGGCTCCCAGTATGCAATGCCAGCTCCACCCATGGGATCGACGCCGATTTTCAAATTGGCTTTCCTGATGGCGTCCATGTCGACGACGTTTTCTAGGTCGTCGACGTAACCGGTAATGTAATCGTATTGCGTTACAAACTCCGATGCCAATGCATCCACCAGGCTGATGCTTTTTACGTCGGCCAATTGATTGGCGATGATCTCGTTGGCGCGATTTTGAATGGTTGTTGTGGTTGCCGAATCGGCGGGGCCGCCGTTGGTTCCGTTGTATTTGAACCCGCCATCGGACGGTGGATTGTGCGACGGTGTGATTACGACGCCATCGGCCAGCGCATCCTTGGAATTTCTGTTATGACCCAAAATCGCGTGTGAAACGACTGGCGTCGGCGTAAAACCGCGGTCCGCATCAATCATGGTCGCGACGCCGTTGGCCGCAAAAACTTGCAGAGCCGACATAAAGGCGGGTTCAGAAAGCGCGTGAGTGTCCATCCCAAGAAACAGCGGCCCCGCGATCCCTTGTGCCTTTCGGTACTCAGAAATCGCTTGCGAAATCGCCAGGATATGATCTTCGTTGAACCGCCCGGTGCTTGAGGTACCGCGGTGCCCGGATGTTCCGAATTCAACCGCTTGCGCTGGATTGCTGGGATCGGGTTTGAGCGTGTAGTACGAAGAGACTAGCCGAGGAATGTTCTCGAGAAGTTCATTGGGTACCGGTTTACCAGCAAGTGCGTGCAACGGCATGATCAAATCTTATTAACAGTAGAAATCGGTAACAAAGTAAGCCTAGTGAACGTCGTCAAGTCTAGTCTTCCTCTGCGATGCAATACAGTTGTTTCTGCCTACATCGGTTCAAGGAATGCTCTGGTAACTTGTGGTGTTCGAGTGACCGGAGTCCATTGACGAACGACTCGATTAACGACTCGACCAACGACTTGATCAACGACTTGGCTGGGGCATCGGTGCTGGGACTGGTTTTTCGGGAATCCACAAGTCTTCCACTTCCTGACCGCCGGTGTCGTGACGAGCAAGCAAGTAAATACCACCGACCATCGCCAACCAAGTCGTCACGGCCACGATCGTTGGCAATTCAACAAGGCACGCATACACGCGCATTTGTTGATCTGGATCGACCCCCAATACTTTGGCAAGCACGCTGACTGCGACCGATGCCAATTCCGATACGCCGCTGGCGATCAGCCAAACCAACGCCACTAAGATCATCGCCGTAATCACGCTTGAAAATAAATGCAGCGGACGTCGATAAAGTGATTCATAACCGCGGCTAAGTGAATCCAGCGGATCTGGCTGCGCTTCGTTGGCAATCGAAGCAAGCGCCATCGGCGTTGCGGCAAAACTACCGAAAAGTAATAAGCCGATCGGGATCGCGACGATGGTGATGGCGACTGCCAACGGAATCTCCAGAAAAGCCAACCCAGCGACCAGGCGCAGCAACAAAAGCAAGACGGCTAGCATCAAACCAATCGCAGCACCGCACAACGTGGGCACGATCGATGCAAGCCAAGCCGATGGGGTTCGCCGCAAAGACCGCTTCGCCAATTGTGCTGAACTCTCCATCGTCCGGTCAGCCGTCAAAAGCCCACCTTGCCTGGCTAGAAAAAGAGCAATCGGCGTCCACAGCAATAACGACCAGGCGACCAACCAAAACGATGACCAGGGGGCGGGACGACTTAACGCCATCCACATCGACGTGGGGTTTGAACCGAAACCTATCAATGCAAGATTGTCAGACCCGGAATTCGCAAATGTCTGCCATTGAGGTCTTGGTGATAAAAAAGTGACAAAACCAAGTTGCCATACCAAGTAAACCACTGTGACAGCGAACAGCGATAAGGGCGAAACAGAAATTCGCATCACCCGGATCAACCGCAGCGGCCCAAACACATCAATCCACTGGCGAACCCGGCTCAGAAGGCCGGTTTCCAATTGATAGCCAGCGTGAACCGTGGTGGGATTTTGATTAGGAATATCTTCCACAGTCATCCATTATCACTCATTCAGTTAAGATCTTTAAGTCAGAATCAGCCGGGTAAATTTCTGAAACCAGCGCGAAAGACTATCGAACAATCACGGACAAAGAAAGCATGAAGGAATCTAGCAACGTTGACCAGATCTTGGTCTCTCGAATCCGCGACGGAGATGGGGACGCATGGCAATCGTTAATCGATCGCTACGAGGGCCGTTTATTGGCGTACGTTGACAGTCGAATCCGAAACCGGGCGACCAGCGAGGACATCGTTCAGGAAGCTTTCGTTGGATTCTTGGTTAGCCTTCCCAATTACGACGGTTCACGTCCGCTGGAAAGTTACCTGTTTTCAATCTGCGGGTACAAACTAACTGATTGCCTACGCCGCGAAGGACGTCGCCCATCGGTCCAAATGCATCATCGCAGTGGCGACAACAGCGTCGTGCCGATCCAACACGAAGGCCCCGACCGAGTCGCAAGTTCGATCGCACGTAGCGTTGAACGCAAGGCAATGGAAGAATCCGCTGTGGCTCATGCGATCAGCGAACAGGTCGATCGCTGGAAATCGTCAGATGGCTTTACCAAGCTAAAAGCGATTGAACTGATTTTTGTTCGCGGGATGGGTAACAAAGATGTCGCCCTAAAAGTGGGACTGAGCGAACAACAAATCGCCAACTACAAGAGCGACTTTCAAATTCGCTTGAAAGCAATCATCAAAAGAATGGATCTTGATGAAGGCGTGTTTCCAGAATTATCAGATAACGCTTGATGAAGTTCCGCTGGCAGACAGAATTTGCTGGACCTGAAACTTTCGATTTGCAAAATCGAACTTTACCTGTTCGATATCGTTACTTTTTCGAGACGGTTCTAAGCAGCGCCCAATTGCATCCCATCAAGCAACGACTCCGCAGCAGCACTCTTATTCAACACGTAATAGTGAATTCCCGGTACGCCGTTTTCGACCAGACCGACCGTTTGCATGCGAGCGTGTTCGACACCGATCTTGAATTGCTGATCCGGATCGTCGGAACCCGTCATCGCTGTTCGCAATGAATCCGGGATGCGGGCTTTACACATTGATGCAATTCGCTGGGCTTGTGCAAAATTAGTGACCGGCAAAATCCCTGGCACTACTGGAACATGGATACCAGCGGATTCACAATCATCGCGAAAGCGAAAGAAATCTGCATTGTCGTAAAACAACTGCGTGATGATTATATCGGCACCCGCGTCAACTTTTCGCTTCAGATTGTCTAGGTCCGTCTTTGCATCGACAGCCTCTTGATGGACCTCGGGATAACCGGCAACGGCGATGCCCAAACCCGAAAACTTCTCTTGGATTAATTCCACCAACTGATTGGCATAACGCAATCCACCGTCAACAGCCTGAAACTCTGTTTCACCCTTGGGGGGATCGCCACGCAGCGCGACGATGTAATCGGTTCCACGCTCAGTCGCTTTGTTGAGATAATCTTCCAATTGCTCGACCGTTGAACCAACGCAGGTCAGGTGCGACGCGACTGGTAAATCCGTCAGCTCACGCACCTTGCTCAAAACGTCCAGCGTCGTTGACTGGCTGGAACCGCCAGCACCGTAAGTACACGTAAAATAAGCTGGCTTGAACTCGGTCAGCTTGCGAACGTTGTCCAACAACGTTTGCAGACCCTGCGGAGTCTTTGGCGGAAAAAGCTCGAACGAGATAGCGCAGTGACCGTCGGCGTAGTGAGAGGCGAGGCTCATCGAGAAGGGTTTTCCAAAGAGATCTTGTATGAAACAGCGTTTTTTTAGTATCGCTACCAGGCCAGTATTGTAGTCCGCCAACCCTTGCACCGTTAGTGCAGTTAACGAGTCCCGGCCATGTCAACGAATCAAAAAGAATCTTGGTCTGATGCACTTCAAAACGATGAAAACTTGGACGACCGCCCCGGTTTGGGCAATTTCAAACCACAGTCCGCTATCGAGGCATTGCAACAGATTGCCAACAGCGACTGCGTCACCGGACTGACGGTCTCGATCGTGGAATTGGCAGGAAATACCAATGATGAAGTAAGAATGTGGGCCGCCGAATCGCTTGAACGAGCAATCCAACCATCCGTAAACGAGATTCCATCGCTGATCAAAGTTTTGGAACAAAACAATGAGGGCGAAGTCAAATACTGGGCCGCCACCATGCTAGGGCGACTTGGCGGTGAAGCTGCCCAGGCCGGTCGGGCCCTGAGTGATTGTTTGGAAAAATCGCTGCACCTGCCCGCCCGAGAAAGATCCGCCTGGGCACTTTGTCAGATCGGCGACGCTGCCGTCGTTGCAAAAGACTCCTTGAGCAAGGCCGCGCAGAACGCACCCCCGAGACTAAAACGACTCGCAACCGAAGCCCTGAAAAAAATCGCCGAAGCAGCGTAGGAGAGGGGACAGGTGTCAGGAGACAGGTGACAGGGGGCAGGCCTCAGGGGACAGGTCTCAGGCTTTCGACCAAATCCCAAATCCTGAATCCTGAATCCTGAAACCTGAAACCTGAAACCTGAAACCTGACACCTGACACCTGACACCTGACACCTATTTCCCCTTAGGCAAGGAGGCCTGCGATGGGATGGTTACTGGGTCGGCGGAGCCGATCTAAGAGATCTCGCAATTCACGACGGAGTGATCGCAGTTTTTCAACCAGCATCCCATTGCTGCGCTGGGTTGGTCCCTCATTCACCTTTACCGGAATAGCCGGATTGTTGTTCATGGTCGTGACCGGTCGGATTGACCTATCGGTTTTCGACCAATGGCTGGGCAATCAGGATCAAAGCGGTGAACTCATCGCCGACGCTGGTCAAAATCGACAACCCAAAATTGCGCCGGTTTCGCTGCAATTGGACAAGCGATCCGATGAAACGATTCGCATTGCCACTTTCAACGTTCAGTTTTTCGGGCCAACAAAAGTTGCGAACCCGCAAACAATGCAAACGATCGCACGCATCGTCTCGCAATTCGATGTCGTGGCAATTCAAGAAGTTCGCAACGGTCAGGTTTCGCCAATCTCTGAACTCGTGAACCTGCTACGCTCCTCCGGTGCAAACTATCGTTCCTCGGTCAGCGAATCAATCGGCGAAGGCGACCGATACAAAGAGGCTTATGCGTTTGTTTACGATCAAAGTCGAATCGCAATGATTCCCGGCAGCGCCTACGTGGTCCAGGATCCGGACGAATTGATGTCCCGCGAGCCCATGGTTGCGTCGTTTGAAACTCGGACTGGATCAGCCGAAGGCCGGCCACCGTTTCGATTCACGATGATCAATGTTCACACCTCGCCATAGGAAGTCGCCGAAAATGCCGTCATCAACGAAATGAATGTGCTGGACGACGTGTTCACCAGCGTCCGTAACTATGAATACGGGATGACGGGCGAAGAAGATTTCATCTTGCTCGGTGACCTCAACGTGGACACCGCGGGACTTCGAGAATTGGGCCAGGTTCGAAGCGTTTTTTCAGTCGCCGGTGATACGCCTACCAACACACGACGCACCAAGACTTACGACCACATTCTGATCGATCGCAACATGACAACCGAATTCACGGGCCGTTATGGTTTGCTAGATTTGCAGGACACGTTTGGAATCAGCGAAGAAGAAGCTCTTAAAATCAGCGACCACCAACCCCTTTGGGCCGAATTTACGATTCACGAAGCACCACGACTGACACCTAGATTGCCCCCCGTTGCCGCCCGGACAGACATCATCGATCAGACCGGCAGCATGCGGTATTAAGACGATTTAAAAACAAGTTTTAGTGGGCTTGGCTTGCCCCGCCCTCAGTGATTAAACTCCGACCTAGCCAAGAAACGGCGGTTTAGCTCAGCTGGTTAGAGCAGCGGAATCATAATCCGCGTGTCGGGGGTTCGAGTC
>CAYVAN010000122.1:9712-14236 GCA_964449225.1 uncultured Rhodopirellula sp. | reverse complement strand
GTCTACTTCGATGAAAAGACCACGATCGGTTACCCCGTGCCTCACACCTTGCACGACGAAGAAGCGATTGAGGTGGTCTACATTGCCCACAACCACTTCCACATGGTCGGCGACGTAGAACCCTACACCACGCCCAACCTGTAACCGCTAAGTCTTTTTAGCTAAACGCATTCACGCCGCTTTGGAACACCAAGGCGGCGTTTTTCGTGCGTTGATGTTGCTACAATCTCGACCTCATTGAACGTCCTCAAAATCCCAGCGGTGTAGATGAATCCTGATTCGATTGCATTCGACCAAACGTGTTCGCCCGCAATCATTTTGGTGGGCGTTGGGGTCGTTGGCAAAGCAATCTTGCGAGCTCATACCGATGCTGGGCTGTCGGTCTGCTTGGTGGATCAAGATCAAGACGCGCTTGTTGCAGCGAGCACTTCTTTGACGCTTGATCCCGATCAGTGGGAGATCAGCGATGTCTTCACTCATCCATGCGGATTGCCCTGCGTTTCGCTTGTTCATCGAGAACAGATTGCGGCGCAGGATCCTATTCCGCTGCTGATCGAGTCGATTCCAGAACGTTTGGATCTGAAGCGAACTTTCTTTTCAGAAATTGAAAACCTAGTTCATCCACAAACGGTACTTTGCAGCAATACGTCAACGCTGCGCATCGGCGATCTGGCCCAGCAACTACACCGGCCCGAGCAGTTTTGTGGGATGCATTTTTTCATGCCCGTTGAGTCTCGCGATGCGGTGGAACTAATCGAAGGAAATTTGACCGATTCGAGGAGTCTGTCACGTGCGATGCAGCACATCGAAAGACTCAGCAAGTCGCCGCTAGTGGTGCGTGATAGCCCTGGGTTCATCGTGAATCGTTTGTTGTCGCCTTACCTCAACGAAGCTTTGACGCTTCTTTGCCAAGGTGTCGAAGCCAAGGATTTACAGAACGCAGCGATCGAGTATGGAATGCCGATTTCCCCTCTTGAATTGATTGACACCATCGGAGCGAGAACCATCTTTGATGCCGGGCGTGTGTATTGGCAAGCGTACCCAGGTCGAATTGATCCGTCGCCATTACTAGCTGGATTGATTAAGTCAAAGCGAATGGGCAAACACGTAAAGGCTGGTCTGTTTGCGTACGACGATGCGGGGAATCGTTCCGATGGACTTGCTGATGCGGCTCTTGCATTGGTTGACCGCTATCGGCGAAATGATGACCTTCATTTTTCGCGGGTGGATTTGGTCGATCGTTTGGCAGTTCCGATGTGGATCGAAGCCGCCAGTGCGGTCGCCGACGGCACCGTTACCGATGTAAAGCAGTTCGATTTAGCGGTTCGTGGTGGTCTTGGTTACTGCGGCGATCGATCTTGGATGGGATTTTTTGATGGACTAGGCGGCAAACGAATTCTTGCTGCTGCGGATCGATGGTCCAGTCAAACAAAAGCGATTCAGATTCAGCCTGACGTGCGAAACGCATTGCTGAAGCTTAGCCCCAGTTCCGCAGTTGGAGGGTGTGGTTAATCCATCTGGATTTCAACCAAAGGTTTCCACCCATTTTTCCCAATCGACCATTTCATCGTCGGTAATCGTTGGTGCAGGCAACGGTGGCAATCGACGAGTCGTCAGGATGTTGGCGGTCGCTGCGTTATGGCTACCTGAACTGGGCATGGGCGCGCGAACGGTCAGCAGACCATTGACGTTAATCTCGAAACTAATCATTCGTGATCGTTTTCCATCGCCGCCTGATCCTACTTCGATTTCATGGCGTCCCAGTGTTTGCCAATCACCGCCGTCAATGCCGGATGATTCGACCAGTGAAACGTTGAGGTATTCGCGAGCATCATTGACCGAAAGTCGTCGGTTCGTCCGCGCGGGCAACAATGTGCCACGAGGAATAATAGGCAGGATGCGACGCCTTCCTTTGTTGTCTTCGATCACAATCCCGATGGTTTGGCTAGTGACGCTTCGCGGTGGCAGGCTGTTGTCGCTGCGGCCGGGAAGTTCCGCAGCCAAGCATGCCGCTGCACCCCTCGCAACGTCACCACGGTCAACGGATGTCTTAACCACGTCTTTAGGTAAGATGTCCAGCAACGATTCGGAAACACCGGGCATCCGTAGCAAGCTACCAAGCATAACGCAGCGATCGATTTCTTGCGTTTCTAGCTTTGACTCTTCGCAAACTTGTTGAACTGTTTTCTGTAACGTCTCAATCAAGTCCTGGCACTGCCCAAGCCAGTCTCGGCGGTGCAGTTGCACGGCTTTCTTTTCGCCAGCAAGGTCCAAAATAATAGGGACCGATGGAAACTGAAGCAACGACGTCAGTGCTTGCTCGCAAGCGATTTGCAATTTGACGGCAGTGTTCTTGTCGTCTTTCGGAACAATCCCATGATTCCGTTGGAAAAGTGACCCGGCAAGATCAACGAGTCGTTGTAGCCACAAGAGTTTCCCGCAGCTCCAATGACCAGCCGTTGCCAATTGCTGTAACCGCGATGGGCCACCGCGAATCATGGCAACCTCGGTTGCTTGTCCGGTTAGCGATACGAACAAAATATTCTGCTCACCCAGATCCGAAATCGTGCCTTCATCGGTCGTTGATTCCTTTACCGAATCATCTTCTGTTTCCATCCACAACGATTGAACCGCAGCGAGGCTGCGGCTTAGCAGGCGGACAGAGGGGAACCCGGCCATTTGGGCAGCCTGGATCATGCACCGCCGACGCATTTGATCGTAGCTGGATGGAATCGTGATGGCCGTTGCGTGTGGAAGGCACAGTTGGTCCCATGACCGCGTGAAAATCTGACGCATCAACAGGGCCATCAATACTTCGGGTGGACATTGGCGTCCGACGAGTTTGCGAGAAAAAGAGTGATGCCCGATGTACAGCGGCAGCGAATGGGCAACCAGTAACGGATGTTTCTTTCTAAGCCCAATTGCCTCTCTGCCATAGACCAAACGGTGACCGTCGGAAGCAATTGCCAGCCGCATGATCGATGTGCCATTGTCACCGGCTTGCAGTTTGCGATTTTTGCCAGTTGGATTGGCTACCGCCGCAGAGGCGTACATCATTCCAAAGTCGATTCCAAAGACATGCGATTCGCTGTCAGGATCAGAACGACTTGAAATCGTCGATGCATCCGTGCCTATATTTCGCTGCGTAAATTCTACCAACCAATTTGGTGTGTCCGTTTCATTCGCGTAGTCGCCCAACGCTTCAATGACTTCGTCTAGCGATTCGTAACGCTCCGAGGGGGACTTTGCGACCATGCGAGCAAAGATGTTGGCAAAGTTAAAATCGAGATCGCCTCGCAATTGCATCAAGTCGGGGATGTCACCGTGGCGGTGTCCGTAAACGAGATCCAAGTATTCCCCGACATAGGGTGGCGTTCCGGTCAGTAAAAAATAAAGCGTCGCACCGAGCGAATAAATGTCGCTTCGAATGTCAGCGGAGTTAGGGTTTTCTAATTGCTCTGGTGACATGAACGCCAACGTACCGACAAGCCGTCCACGTTGATCTTTGGTGTCTTCTTTTGATGTTGACTGTTCGCTTGATGATGACTGTTCGCTGTCGAGGCTTGTCGGCGGGGTGATTGCTGAGTTCATCCTGGCAAGTCCTAGGTCAAGAACCTTTACCGTGCCATCGGTGGCACGCATTAAGTTGCCCGGTTTGACATCGCGGTGAATGATTCCAGCACGATGAGCGTGCAGCAGGCCAAGCGCCGCTTGTCGAATCGCCGCGGTCGCCTCCCCAACGCTCATCGGACCTTCCTTGGTGACGGCTTGCGTTAACGTGACCCCATCGACGTATTCCATCGCAAGAAAATGAACTTTGCCGAATTCTTCTGTTTCAACCGACCCCGCGTCAAATGCGGTTACGATATTGGGGTGCAACAACCTTGATGCGGCGCGAACTTCGCTGAAGAAATGCTGAACGGCTTTTTCGTTTTTTGTACGATCAATGGGAAGCATCTTGATCGCGACGCTGCGTTGCATGCGGACGTGCTGGCCAAGGTACACGTTTCCCATGCCCCCGGACCCAATCAGCTGGCCGATTTCATAATCACCCAAACGTTCGGGAACATTGCCTGATGCAACCGCTGAATTGGCAAGTATAAATTCGCCCGAGCTGTTTTCGGCATCTTCCATCGCATCAAACAACGAGGAGTCACGCGTCGGTTCTTCCGAAATCGGCAGCGGATCAATTGCGTTGTTCGATGAATCGGGGTCAACGAAGCCTGAGGATGAAGACTGAGTCACGGAAAGCTTGTGGGCAGTAGCCTAAGGAAGATGAATTTGATTCGACTTCATCGATACTAAAAATCTGTTGAAACACTCAGGAGGCAAGCCAACCAAGGGTTCAGCGGATTTCATAGTTGCCATTCTCATCGTATCATAGCTTCGCGGGCTGACCTCCCCTAGAACCCCGCTGGTCAGGGCCAATCGCTTTTTCACTTTGGAGTGTTCGCCATTGTCGCTCGGCTAAACTCGCCAAAATAACCCAATTTGCCATATAGCTTGGGTTTATCCCAGTAAAAT
>CAYVAN010000122.1:0-9702 GCA_964449225.1 uncultured Rhodopirellula sp. | reverse complement strand
CCGAGCCGATAGCGCTGTCGGCGCGGAGAGCCGAGCGACAATGCCAAGCTTGGAAAACTAATTTGCCCTGCCCCGCTCGGCTAACCTGGCAAATCAAACGCATTTGCCCATTTAGCTTGTTTTTATCCCTGTAACTTTATTCGCTTCCAAATGAACTCTCCCATTCGCATTGCTACTCGACAAAGTCCGCTTGCGTTATGGCAGGCCAAGCACGTTGCTGCGTTATTGATGGAAAATGGTGTTGAGTCAATTCTGGTGCCAATGGTTAGCAGTGGTGATGTTGACATGACGCCAATTGATGGCACCCGACAGGTTGGCGTTTTCACAAAAAGAATTCAGCGAGCACTTTTGGAAGACCAGGCTGATGTCGCGGTGCATTCGCTGAAGGATCTGCCTACGGAACCGAATGATCGTTTAGAGTTGGCGGCAGTACCGCCGCGCGAAACAGTCGTCGATTCGCTCGTTTCAAACAACGCATGGTCTCTTGCCGAACTTCCCAATCGAGCTCGCGTTGGAACCGGCAGTCGACGGCGAGCGGCTCAATTGTTGTCGATCAGGCCAGATCTACAGGTCTTGCCCATCCGCGGAAATGTGCAAACTCGATTAGCGAAGTTAGACGCGGGTGAGTTCGACGCAATCATGCTTGCCGAAGCTGGCATCCTGCGTTTAGAAATGCATGAACTTTCGCGAAGCAGTTTCTCACTGGATGAGATGTTGCCAGCACCCGGACAAGGGGCACTTGGAATCGAAGTGCGAGCCGGAGATGACCGTGCTTTTGATGCGATCAGCCAGCTCAACCACGTTCCGACTCGAATGGCCGTGACCGCCGAAAGACGGTTGTTGTCTGCGCTTCACGGGGGGTGTCTTGCGCCGATTGCCGCGCACGCGGTGCTGTCCGACGCAACGCTAACGCTTTCGTCGGCGGTGTTGACACAAGCGGGGGATCGCCGTCTCGACCACACTGATTCAATTGACGCCGATATAGAAAATGCGGCGGAACAGTTAGCCGATACAATGAGTCAAAGATTGATTGCGCAAGACGCATTGAAAATGATTAGGCCCGCTTAGCCGCTAGATCACGCATTTTTTCCCAGCTTCGGTCAATTGTAGGGCAAAGATGCGCCGATGACCTTTGCTGTGAGGCTAAACGCGTCTAAACTGATGCGGCTCGCTTGAACAAAGCTTGCAAGCTTCGGCCTAGTAGTTTTCGGCAGAGGGATCATTTTTAGGGTTCGTCAGGATCAATCAAAGGCTTGTGCAGAAGCACGCTGAGATCCTCGCGTTTCTCCCAGCGGCTCCATTTTGCCGCCGAAAGGTCGAAGCACTCTTTAAAGCCGATTGGCAACTGTGATAAACGGTTGTCAATCGGTTTTTTTATGCGCGGATGATCAGCCGCTATTTTGCAGCGGTGATGTTGACCGCGATCTGACTCAACACACCGGCACGACGAATTGCCGGGACCAACTGTTGCACCAAATGGCGTTCGGGAAGTTCACCACTTAGCACAATCCGGGAATTTTCAATCTCGATTTCGATTAGTTCAAGATGTTCTCGAAGCGAGGCATCGGAAAGAAAGATTGTCTTAATCTTTTCTCGAGTGCGGCGGTCACGTTTTTCACATTCGATGACTGTCATGACTGTTCCTTTCCCAAAAGCAATGGTGCCTAAACCAATTTGCGCGATGTGGATTCACCGATATTGATGAAAGTCGGTAAGCCTGGGTTCGCCAATTCAAGCTTTGCACAGTGATTCAAATCGAAAGCGAATGGAACGTCGATTTAATGAGGATTGTTTCAGATGATCCAGCAAATTATCTCTGGCCTCCGGTTATGCAGATTGTTCGTCCTGGTTCAC
Organism: uncultured Rhodopirellula sp.; assembly: GCA_964449225.1. GTDB lineage: Bacteria > Planctomycetota > Planctomycetia > Pirellulales > Pirellulaceae > Rubripirellula. The sequence goes on along the minus strand of CAYVAN010000122.1, from coordinate 7,848 downwards.
CCGATTTTCATATCTTAAAACCTTGCTGATCGAAAATCGCAGGCGCAAACTCGGAAAACACTGTCTTTTGCTTCAGCGACTGTTGGTTTTCGAGAAAAAATTTGCAAGTCTGAAAGTGGTGAACCCGATAAGACAGCTAGGACAATGTTGCACTGAGGTGGATTGCGTGGGGCAGGACATCATCCGGTCGACATTGACCTTCAACGGCCTGGGTTTTTCCATCAATGACGCTGTGGGGCGTCGTCGTTGGGGCACAAGAACCCGGGCCGTTTTCGTTTTCCCATGCCATCACGTTTAACGCGTCAGATGGAAGTCTGGCGATGAAACGGGGGAACGGATGTTGCAATAAAACAACATCATCTCGATGTCTTAAAGAACTGCCCCAACGTCGACCATGCTTTTAAGTGCATGCTGCACTGCGACTTAGTGATGCGAGCTGACCAACGTGCGTCAGTAAGGCACGCTAGCTGCTCCTTGGGAAACCATTCTAGTTTCCTGCCGATGCCGCTTTCGTTGAACCGTTCCGTATGCACTGCGTCCTGATAGCCGATTTAGCCGCGATGATGTCTCAACATGGCCCCGCGATCTTGCAAGGTAGCGATCGTGTGCCGGCCGAAGCCGTGTCGCAGTATTGGTCAGCTTCGCGGAATCGACTTGAACTCTGGCATCAAACGATGGCCCGTTATCGAGCGGCAGAAGATAGTGGCAATGTAATGCAGCTGAAGTTTTGGTGGCAGCAGCACGCAGGGATTATGGAGGAAGTGCTTGTTACAGAAATGTTGACGCGCGTTGTGGCTGCGATTGCAGCTGGACTTGATGCGATGCAGCGTGTTGATGAAATCTCACCAGTGACTCATGCCGTCTACCTGAGTCACCTAGAGGCAAGAAACCGCGTCCAGCAAATCATGTTATTCGGCCGTGGGAATTCTGTTTCCGATGCAGTTCGGCTAAATCGGTTGCGGCGTGTCGTGGAGCGTTGGACCGATACAATCATCGGCCGTGTGTCGATCGAAATGCCAGACCTGACTCGTTATGCAATCAATGTTGATAGGGCTAGGCAGCATGCAAGTGAGGCCCGAGACTTTAGCGTTGGGGTTGCCGGTCGAACCGCGACTTGGCTGATGAATGCGGCGATGCACGATACCCTTCGTCGTCGGACATCCAAGCACACATCATTGCCGGGTGCCAACCAAGCGGTCGCCAATAGTGTCGCTTTAATGCTAAGGCCAGATTTATTTGATAGTGTCGGGACACTAAAATCACTTTGGCTGCACCGATTAAGTTCGACAATGGGGCAAGCTGACCGAGTACTGCAAGAGCTCCATGATAAAGACATTAACCAAGCCGTCACTGCGGATGGCTTAGAAATGACCAGCGGAGATTTCTTTTCACGTTGGTACTCATGAAATCCTAGCAGAGCTGCTGGACTTTAACTGACGCAATTGGTTTTACGGCACTAGCAAATGCCGCATCAACAATTCCATGCTGTGCCATTTCGTCGTGCGAAAGCTGATCGTCAACTTCACATGATTTTAGCAGCACCAATTCACTTGCGTCCGATTGAACGGCCAAAAATGCCGCAATCGAATCTGTTGTAGTCCGCCAATCCAAAGGCAACGAAGTCTGTAAGGCTCTGGTTTGGGCAGGGTAATAAAACGAATCGCATTTCACGATCAAATTACTTTGCCGAGGTTGTTCTGCTGTCAACTTGCAGAATTCTTGTGGTGAATGAACGGATCTCCATCGAGGCCACAAAGAGCATGCGACTGTAAAGCTAACGTCTAGCAAGTCGATGCACATCCAATGGATCGTTGCAGAATCAAGGGCGTGAACTTGGTCGTACTGTCTCACTGCATTTATGACGTCGCCGCCGCCAAATAAGAAAAGGTTCTGTGCCGGCGTTTGGCGTTCAGTCCAATCAAATACTTGCTGTGCCAAGTCTGAGCGTTTTAACAAACTGCCGCCAACCTTGACGACTCGGCGAATCATAGACTTTTGCATTGATGGCCTTGATACAGATGAGCAACTGCCAAGGCAGGAAGGCATCGCGATGCCTGTTGGTTCAATACGTCAGGGAGTCGAACCACCTTTCGTGTCCGGGGAGGTTCAAAAAGCATTTCTCCATGACCACTCAAAATGATCGTGCCACCTTGATCGATCAAAGAAAACGACTCGTTAATTCGCGATTTAGCAGCATCGACAATTTGGATTGACAGCTGCTTCGCAATTTCCAGCGATACCGACGTTCGATCCAATCCGATCATTCGCGCGATTCGGTTGGCAGCCCACGGCAAAGTCCTAGGTTTTCCATCGGCGGACTTTGTATCGTCGGAATCAGGCGGTGTTTTCCCCAAGATGATCAGCGCGTCGTCAATCGTCGAAAACACCTCGTTCATCACGGGGCACGCATTCCCATCGATCCGCAGTGTAGAAACGATGCTGCATACAGGCGTTCGACCACATCCAAGATAAACGAGCGATCCTTCGCAAAGTCTTTCGTGGTCCGTCTTCGCGGCGGTGGAGACTTTGCTGTTTTTGATCGGAATGAAATCCGTAGTGGTCGAACCGACATCAACAAGGATTCCGTTTTCAATTGAAAATCCTGAAGCCACCCAGGATGCCGAAGCGTGCCAGTTCGCTGATGCCACCGAATCAGCTTCGATCGTTGGTTCACGCAGCGTCGTGAAAGCTCCGTCACTGCGGTAGAACCCCATGTTTTCGATGCCCAGTTTGTTTGCGGCGTATCGACAGGCTTCGGCAATCTGATTGACCCCTTGGTGCCGATCATCGAAACAATCGGCCATCTCGCCAGTCATGGTGATCGCGAGCGCATCGATACTTTCAAACTTAGAAAGTTCGTCTTGAAGCACATCCGCCAACCGGACCGCATCGGTCCACATGGGAAAGAAACGAGAGCGACAAATTTCGTTTTTACTTAAAGCTTCAACCGCTGCAAACTTGATGTTTGCTCCACCAATGTCGATCCCGACAATCATGTTGAATGATTCTCAGATTTCAAGATAGCTCGGACACTGCATCGTTGATCCAAACCTGGCCATCGGCCGACCATCGAACCGAGTCAACGGACGTGCAACAAGCAACCGGGCCAGTTTCCAAGTCAAAAAAACGTGCTGCAAGGTTGCCGTGAATCATTCGACGCAGACCAACGTACGACGTCGTCAATCTAGGGTTGATCTCGATAACACAATCTTCGCTCGGCTTGTCTCCCAACAACATGTCAAATCCGATGAAACCTCGTGCGGTGGGCGGCATTGCTTCGATCGTCCGCATCGCCAAGTTGGTGAGTCGTCGCTGAGCGTCGTCATCTAGCGGACCTTCCCCGCCGGCGTATTCGCAGGTTGTCGCATCCAATCGTTGCGAAACTGCTGGCAAAAATACTTGTTGCGTGGATGAAGCAATCAATGAAATTGATGCCGCACGTCCCGGCATCCAAGCTTGCAGTAAATCATTGTCCTGCAATTCTGATTGGGCCTTTTCAAAACAATCAAAGGTGCGGATTTCTTTCGTTCCACAGCCGTCGCGTGGTTTGACCACAAAGCGGTCAAGCATCGCGAGTGACTTGGCATGTCTGCGCTCACTTGTTGACAGAAAAAGAGGATGCGACACGCCTGCGGCGATCATCGCCTTCGCCGTTAACAATTTGTCACTCGCGGTACGCAAGAAATCGCCGCTGCCCGCAACGACGTCGATCCCCGCAGCACGCAGCATCGCAACCCCTTGCGCCAAAGCTCCATCGCTTTCAGGTGCGATGATGAGTGCTGCATCACAATCGTTGGCTGCTGCGATCCATTGAGGCCAAAGAGGTTGATCGATGCAAAATTCTCGGCGATCAACCGCACCTTCTGGGAAAGAATCAGTTCTTTGGTCAACCATTCGCGGATCGATCAGCGTTACGACCTCCGCGAATTCAGCTAAGTCGGCCACCAATGCCTCAATCATCGAGGTGCCCTCCCGCAAAAGGCAGGCGGGAATGGAATCGATTGGTACATCGGCTAGCCCACCACCGACGACGTATTCCCCTACAAAAATTCGCACGTCAAAACCCCATGAACGAAGTGCTTCTCGCCAGCGCAGAAAAGATAAAGTGGCCAGTCTGATCTTGAACGCAATGCCGGTACCCGGGCAACATTATACCGAATCTCGACTCGATCGGTTGCCGTCACCCACGTCTTGAATCAGCAACGCAGCCAGATTTTTGGATCGAGCTATTTTCAAAGCGGCCTTAAAAGATGCCCAGGTGATCACGGGCGTCATCGGTCATTTTTTCTGGCGTCCAAGCTGGCTCCATCACAACTTTGACTTCACAAGTGTCCACTTCGTCAAGTCCTTCGGCAGCACTCTTGGTTCCCGCTACTAGCTGTGGACCAGCGGGACACATGGGGCTCGTCATCGTCATTTCGACGTTTACATCATGCCGACCGTCTTCTTTTTCTTCACCGACTGCGACCACATAAATCAATCCCAAATCAACAATATTGACAAAGAGCTCGGGATCGATGACTTCTTTAAGTGCTTCACGTACGGTGTCTTCGGCTAATGCCATGATGATTTTCCCAGGTCTCTGTAAGGAGATAAATTCGCGTTGGTTATCGCTTGTTCAATGCTTCGATCCTAGCGCTAAATTTGTTTTTAGCAAGTCATGCATTTAGTTAGACGCGGAGAATGCTTGATCTAAGTCAGCCTGCAGCTCTTCTACCGATTCCAGGCCAACCGATAATCGGATCAGTCCATCGGTAATTCCAAATCGTGCTCGATCGGCCGCATCATAACTGGCGTGCGACATCGTTGCAGGTTGCTCGATCAGGGATTCAACCGCCCCTAGGCTGACCGCCAAGTGGAACAACTTGGTTGATTCGCAAAATTTCGCGGTTTGATCAATCGTGCCGTCGAGTTCAAATGTCACCATCGCACCAAAGCCGCCATCGAGGGTTTGTTGGGCAAGGTGATGCTGTGGATGGTTTGCCAAGCCAGGGTACAAAACCGATTTTACACGCGAGTGTTGTTGCAACCACTGCGACAATTCGAGCGCACTTTTGGATTGTTCACGAACTCGCAAATCCAGTGTTTTTAAACCACGCGAGACCATATAGCTGGTCAGCGGATCCAGCACCGCGCCGGTTGCGTTCTGGATGAAGTACAGTTCGTCAAACAAAGCTTGATCGGAAACCGAAAGCGTTCCCCCCAGACAATCGCTGTGTCCGCCTAGGAACTTCGTCGCAGAATGCATCACAATATCAATGCCGTATTCTAGCGGTCTTATCAACGCGGGCGTTCCGAACGTATTATCGACCGCAGTCCGGACATTCCTTGATTTGGCAAGCGAGGCGATCGCTTTTAAATCAGGAATCGACAACCGGGGATTGCCGATTGTTTCAAACCAAATCAACTTTGTGTTATCAGTGATGGCAGCTTCGATTGCTTTCACGTCTGTCGTGTCGACCAGCGTGACTGTGATGCCGGAGCGGTCGCAGATCTTGTGCAGCAATCGATAGGCACCGCCGTAAAGGTCACAACCAGCGATCACGTGATCACCTGTTTTCAGTAACATGGTGACGCAATGAATCGCAGCCATGCCAGAGGAAAACGCTAGCGAACCGCAACCACTTTCTAGTGAAGAAAGCGCCGTCTGCAAATTGGTTCGTGTCGGGTTACCGCTTCGCGAGTAATCAAAATCGCCCCATTGTCCCGCACCGGGTTGTTGGAATGTGCTGGCCAGATAGATCGGCGGAACCACGGCACCTGTCGCATCGATTTCGTTCCCGGCGTGGATTGCACGGGTACGGAACGAATTTTTAGGCATTAAGAGCTTCCTTTAAATCGGCAATCAGGTCTTCGGTGTTTTCGATGCCGCAGGCCATTCGAATCATGTTGTCGTAAATCCCAAAGCTCTGTCGTTCTTCGGGCGAATAATTAAAGTAGCTCATCACCAACGGTTGTTCGATCAGTGATTCAACGCCGCCCAAGCTTGGTGCAATGCGAGGGATCGTTGCCGCGTCGACAATCCGCGATGTCTCTTTCCAGTCCGCGTCCTTCACGGTGAAAGAAATGAGTCCTCCGAAACCGTTCATTTGGGAAGCTGCAATTTGATGGGTTGGGTGGGATTTCAACCCTGGGTAGTAAACCGTTTCGACGCGAGGATGGGCATCCAGAAACTCCGCGACTGCTTGACCGTTCTGATTGTGACGCTGCATTCGAAGTTCGAATGTTTTTAGACCACGTTCAAGTAAATACAAGTTGTGCGCTGAATTAATGCTGCCCAGGATTCCTCGCAGGTGTCGGATTGGTTCAAGTTGTTTTCGCGAACCGCAGATTGATCCCGCTAGCAGATCATTGTGTCCGCCTAAGTACTTTGTCGCTGAGTGCAGAACATAATCGACGCCGAAATCGATTGGCCTGATGTTGAACGGAGTTGCCAATGTGGCGTCGATCAGTGTTTCCACTTCGTTCGCTTTTCCAACTGCGACAAACTTTTCTAAATCGACGGCGGTTAAGTGCGGATTGGTCGGTGATTCGCTGACCAACATTCGCGTGTTGGAATTGATCGCCGATTCCATGGCATCGAAGTCGCCTGTTTTGACTTGGCGAGTAACAACACCGAATCGCGACAGATGCTTGGAGCAAAATTCTCGGCTGCGGTGATAACACTGATCGAAAAATACGATCTCGTCACCGGCATTCAGCTTGCTCATCAGCAAACCAACGATCGCCGCCATTCCACTGCTGTAAAGAATCGCTTCTTCGGCTCCGTCGAGAGCCGCTAGTTTGGCTTCAACGCTTTTCTCATTGGGAGTACCGTAGCGACCATACTCGGGGCGTTCCTCGTCACCTTCAACGAAACGCAACAGCGAATCAGTGTTCTCAAAAGCAAACGTGGACGAGGTCATGATGGGAGCTGCAATTGCTCCATCGTGTTTTTGCCTCACCTCGCCAGCGTGGACGGAAGTGGTTGACATGCCAGCCTTGCGGGGCGCGTCGGGAGTAGATGAGGAGCAAACCGAATTGGTTGCGCTATTATCGTTCGATGTTTTTAGAGTCATGGCTCTTTAGCAGTAAAGGCTGCAAGCGGCCGCAAATCCCTGGTGGGAACGCGTAGTGACGAAAAGTTCGTCAGCGTGCGTTCAAGATTAGCCAGCGAGTCTTCGATTGACAACCGTTTGATTTGCTGAACTTAAATCTAATTTTTGAAGTGCTTTTGTTAGATATCGTTGGCAGCGTATCCGCATGGAATTAGCAGAGCGCGATTGAAGCCGGGCGAAATCAGCGACGGTGGTCTGGGTAGGGAGCCACTGGTACAGGAGCCACTGGGTAAGTGGCTGCCACTAGAGCCGGGGGGCGAATAACCGGAATTATCGTCAAAATCTCGCAAGGACTGATGCTTTAGCTTTTGCGGTCAGAGCAACTTTTTCAACTCGCACCAGATTTCAGACCTAGCTTATCAGTGTGGCTCGGATTGCATCGACCACAAATTTACGAGGTTCTAACCCTAGAAGCTGTTCGCAATGACAACCACTACCATTGAACTTAAAGACGTTTTTCGCAGTGAAGTCTTGCCCGCGCTACCCAGTAGCGCGATCAGCCTGTTGCAGCTTTCTCAAAACCCAGATTGCGGCCCCAGCGACTTCTCCAAGCCGATCGAAGCGGACCCAGGCTTGATGGGTCAAGTCCTAAAGTTCGTCAACTCGTCCTATTTTGGCTTTAGCCGCGAGATCGTTAGCGTTCAGCAAGCCCTAACGTTGGTGGGGACTCGCGCGGTCACCAACTTTGCACTTTGGAATGCCGTTTTCAGCGTCATTCCGAATCCGAAATTTGGTCCCTTTGATCTAAAGT
>CAYVAN010000121.1:1807-14246 GCA_964449225.1 uncultured Rhodopirellula sp. | reverse complement strand
GGCTCGGAGAGCCGAACGACAATGGCGAACGCTCCAATGTGAAAAGTCGCTCGGCTCTCCGAGCCGAAAGCGGAGTTCGCTAGGAACGCTGCCTGTTGGTGCCGTTATCGGCTCGGAGAGCCGAACGACATTGGCGAACGCTCCAATGTGAAAAAGTGCTTTGCCTTGGTTGCAGTTTTCAGGTTCGATCACTTTTTCGCGTTTGGGGTGTCGTCAGTAACTAGCGATCGCCGCGTAGGCGTTCGGTTTCGCTGCAATCGCCGAAGCTCTGCGCGAGCTTCGCTACGGCGACACGGTCGCCAGTTTGAAAAAGTGGTTTTGTCTGAGCTTTGGCGGCCTCAGCTACGTTTCAATCGTTGATTTTGTTAGACTGTTGACATCATGACAACGCAAGCCAGAAACCTACAAAGACGTGACCAGCAACGCCCTCTAAATGAGGGTTGGCGTCAACGCTGGTACGACATCATCTTCGAGGCCGAATCGCCTTGGGGACGCTGGTTTGATATTGGTATCCTGGTTGCCATTCTGGTCAGCATCGTCATTGTTTCACTGGAGTCGATTCCAGGTTACATCGGGAACAGCAAGCTCCTTTTTTGCGAAGTGCTGCTTACTGGATTGTTCACGATGGAATATGTGATGCGGTTGCTATGCGTCCGCAAACCGCTGCGATATGCGATCAGTTTTTGGGGAATCATTGATCTGCTTAGTTTCTTGCCGACCTACGTCACGCCATTCTTGGGCCGTAGTTCACAATCGTTTGTGATTGTCCGAAGTATTCGATTGCTTCGAGTGTTTCGAGTGTTGAAGTTATGGAGGATGATGAACGATGCAGATGAACTATCAACAGCGATTTGGCGATCACGAAACAAGGTGGTGGTCTTTTTGTGTGTCGTGCTGGTCGCGGTGACGATCAGCGGCACGTTGATGTATCAAATTGAAACGATCAGCTCGAACCCCGAACACGAAAACGGTTTGGATCCCAACAGCCAATTCACATCGATTCCGCAATCGATGTACTGGGCAATCGTGACGATGACGACCGTTGGGTATGGCGATGTTGTTCCGCAAACCAACATCGGTAAAGTTATCTCCGCCGCGCTGATTTTGCTCGGTTACAGCTTGATCATCGTTCCGTCGACGTTCGTCAGCGCCGAAATTGTCAACAAGAAAACAGAAGAATCGAGTTTGCTTTGCCCGGTCTGTGACGCAACGCACCATCACAAGGATGCAGGTTACTGCTATCGGTGCGGCGGAAAGTTTAGTTGATCGATCAGCATCGAACTCTGCATACAGAACCAAAGCGACGGGGCTTGATGGGCGGTGCCAATCACTTTTTTACCTTGGATTGTTCCCCATTGTCGCTCGGCTCTCCGAGCCGATAGCGTTGTCGGCGCGGCATGTTGTTGGCTCGGCACGCTGTCGACTTGGAACGCTGTTGGCTTGGCACGCTATCGGCTCGGAGAGCCGAGCGACATTGTTTAGCTTGAACAACTGATTTGTCCGGTCTTGATGGGGCTCCACCGTTGGCTTTCTGCCGAAGGGTGGCTAGAACATGGCGGCACACTGGGCACCGCGAATGCAATCGTGCTTTGATCTCACCTAGTCTGTTAGAGCTTTCCAGTCTTACCTGTAATTTTGATTTCTATGCTCTCTTGGACTTCTGACAAGCTTGCCAATCGGCTGCCGTTCTTCTACGGCTACGTCATGATGCCGTTGGCGATGTTGCTACAGATTACAACTAGCCCTGGGCAAACGTTTGCATTTAGCGCCTTCACGCCATCGTTTCGTGATGCGTTCCAAATGAGCGATAGTCATTTAACGCTCGCGTACATGTTGGGCACTTTCTTCGCGGCGGTTCCACTTACGTTCATTGGTCCATTGTCGGATCGTTTTGGCTTGAAAGCTCTTTGTTTTCTAGCCGTGTTAGGCTTGTCGACGACGTGCTGGATGGCGTCAATGGCCACGGGTTGGTGGACGCTATTGCTGGTCTTTTTCTTTCTTCGCTTTTTGGGCCAAGGAAGCTTGACGCTGTTGGCTGGAAATTCAGTTTCGATGTGGTTCCACGGCCGCATTGGTCGCGTGTCGGCGGTAATGAGCATCGGAACCGCGTTGGCCTTTGCTTGGGTGCCAGGGTGGATCCGAGAATCGATCCTAGCTAGTGGATGGCAATCGACCTATCAATCAATTTCGTTGTTGGTCCTGGTGGGCACGTTGCCACTGGTGCTGATTTTGTTTCGGAATCGGCCCGAAGACCTGGGGCAAAATGTTGATGGGAAGATTATCTCAACGAATCAAAAGCAACACGATGCCTTCCGCCAAGCATCGCTCGATCCAGTCGAATCAGATGTGCCAATTCAGTTAAAAACAGATCGATCATTGACGTTCGGGGAAGCTATCCGCACGCCAGCATTCTGGATTTTGGGTGCAGCTAATTCGGCGTGGGCGCTGATCGGAACCGGGATCATTTTCTACCTGTACATTCTGTGCCAACAACGTGGTTTCGATGATCAGGTGGTGTCCGGTTTGTTCAAGATCATTGGTCTTAGCATGTTGGCGGGGCAACTCGGTGGCGGTGTCCTCGCTGATTTTGTTCGCTTGAACCGAATGTTAGGCATTGGCGTTGTGATGCTGTTTATCGGTGTCGGATCCCTTTTGGTTGGCCAGAGCGAAGGAATGCTTCAAACGTACTCGGCCTTTTTTGGTGGCGGTCAGGGGCTCTTACTGGCGGTCGGATCGGTCGTTTGGGTTCGCTACTTTGGCCGTGATGCACTCGGGGCAATTCGCGGAAGCGTGATGTGTGCAACGGTCGCTGGCAGCGGGTGTGGCCCCTTACTGATGGGATTATCATTGGACTATCGCGGTAACTTTGATTCAGCTCTCTTTGCGTTTCTTGGCATCCTGTGTGTCCTATCGATTGCGTCTTGGTTCGCTGTCAAACCACGGCTATAAAGGTATGTCGGCGTAAGAATCTACACCTCAAAGAACTGAAGTGATGTCAAGAAACGGCTCCTCATCTTTGTTTCGTGGTTATCGAATTGCAATTCTGTTGAGCATGGTTCTGCATGGATTCTTCATACTGCTCCTTTGGTCGTGGTGGGAACCCACCACGCCGCCGCTAAACCAACCGCCAAGAACAGACCAAGCAAGCATCCAACCGGTTGTGACGACCGAGCAAGCGTCTGCAAAGAACCCCGGTAAGTTGCAAAATACTGAACTAGAAATCGATGTTCCCTTGGATCAGATTCAATCGTCGGTTCAATCGCAGATCGCACAAGTTGCCCCAATCAGTGATTCACAAAAACTGAAAACGCTTGAGCGAAAGCTTGATCAGCTTAGTCAGGTCGCAAAACCAGATTCCGTTGAACAAGTCGCCAACGCGGTTGCTGCTTCGATGGGCATCGACCCGTCGCAGTATGGTGATAAGCCATCGACCGTCGAAGGCAACTTTGACCACAGCACGGCACAAATCAAAACCATCATTCGATCTGCTGACAAATCGGGTGAATGGAAATATGTCGCAACCATGGTGGACGCGCAGGGGCACCAGCTTCAAACCCCATTGACGGAATCCGAGGGATCATCAGCGTATCAGGCGTTCCAAACGATGAAGGAATATCCAATCGCTGAAAGTCTGTACCAAAAGATCATCATGCCGATGTTGCAAAAAATGATCGAAAGCGAATCGGATCGTTAGTCGGCACGGGTGACGTTGGGTTCACTGATCGGTTCGCCGAGTTTTCCAAGGCTCTTTGCGACCAACATCGATACCGAGGTATCGCTGGTCACGTTGGTGACGGTGCGAAGCATGTCCAAGGGGCGATCGATTGCAAAGATTAGCGCCAGGCCGGCTTCAGGAATTCCGGCTTGGCCTAGGATGATGACCAGCATCACCATGCCAGCGCTGGGCACCGCAGCGGTGCCGATCGATGCGAGCGTGGCTGTCATCACGATGCCAAGTTGAGCCGAGAGCGACAATTCCAAATTGAACGCCTGGGCAATGAAGACGGCCGCGACGCCTTGATAAAGTGCGGTGCCGTCCATGTTAATCGTTGCCCCAATGGGCAACACGAAACTGGTTACTTCGTCATCGACGCCTAGGTGTTCTTCGGCTCGCTCCATCGTCACCGGCAAGGTTGCCGCGCTGCTGCTGGTGCTAAATGCGACCAATTGTGCCGGTGCGATGCCCTTTGCAAAAAAGGAGTAGCCACGGCCGGTGAAGAGTTTGACGATCGTTGGGTAGAACACCAACGTCATCAAGGCTAAACCGAACACGACACAGGCTGCGTACCAAAGCAGCGCAATGAAAACGTCAACGCTGGGCAATTCAACGATCAATGACGCCATCAATGCAAAGACGCCCATCGGAGCGCACTCCATGATCAGGTCAATGATTTTTAGAATCACCGCATTGATCCCGTCAAAGAAACTCTTGACCGGTGCCGCATCGGATTCGGGGATTAAGATCATCCCGATTCCGAACATCAACACAAAGAAGATGACCTTCAGCATTTGACCATTGTCGGCGGCAGCTTCCAAAATGTTGTTGGGCACCAAATCGACCAACGCTTGCAACGGACCCGATTGCTTTTGTTCTTCGGCTAACGCAATTTTATCACCCGCACCGTCCTCGCCACCAAACTTTTCCATCATCTCGATACGCGTTTCTTCCTTGATCGTCTTACCGGGCTGGACGATGTTCACCACCAGCAGGCCCACCGAAACCGAGATCATTGTCGTCACCAAATAGATCGCGATCGTACGGCCACCCATTTGCGAGAGTTTTGAAATGTCCTTCAGGTCTGAAACACCTTTGATCAACGATGCGACAATCAGCGGCATCGCAATCAGTTTCAGCAGATTGATAAAGATCACGCCAAAGGGTTTGATCCAATCAATGGTGAACTGTTGCCAACCTGATTGAACCGCGATCGCTCCAAACAGAATGCCAGCGAACATTCCAATGATGATCTTCCAATGCAGGGCGAGGTTTTTCATTCCGGTTCACTTACGATGGGTTCAATGGGGGATTCCGCAACGAGGCGGCCATAGCATAGAGAAATTGTGGCGAGTGGTGAATCAATTTCAATGTTTCGGGTTTGAATCTTTTTAAAGATCCAGACTTGTGGGGATCTTCAAAGGGATCCTAACTAGGCAAAGTCATTTTTTAAGCTGGGCATTGTCGCTCGGCGCGCTCTGGCCGAGATCGCAATCGGTGGAGAACCGAGCCGAAAGCGTTATCGATTCGGAGGGCCGAGCGACATTGGCGAACGCTCGTTTTCTAATTCACCAATGCAGCGAGTTAGTGATTCGATGGCACCTGCGTGGTTGAACCGTTTGGCGTCATCGAGATGTTCCAGTAAAACGGGTTTCAATTCGATGCACTGGGTACCGCCGTCTTGAATCCACGCCAACACTGGCATCAAGTCAAACGATTCAGCGCCGAGCATTCGCTTGGCAGAGGAAACCAATTCACGATGCGGAACACCGATCTGCGTTGCTGATTTCATGGCGGCAAAGGTGACCAAGGGCGATCGATGGTTGGCAAGTCCCTTTAGCCTGTCTCGTACATCGGTTCGATTGGTCGCCGCGTTCCCAAGCACCTCAGCAGATTTCGCGACCAGCTCGATATCAGATCGGTGGGAGGCCTGAAGTGCTGCGTCGATCACCATTTCGCTGTTTGCTTTGCAACTGGATGCGATCAAAGCCGCGGCAAAAGCAAAGCTTCGATCTTCGCCCGCCAACCAAGTTGCCAGTTCTGTTGGACTGCTTTTTTGGCTGGGAACCCGTTCGGCATCGAACAATCGCGGTTCGCCCGCGGCATCAGAACGCTTGAAGTCCTGCATCGCTTGCTTGCAAACCGAACGTGAATCGAGGCGTAAAACACGCAGCCAACTTGGTTTGGCACCGTTTGAATTTGCGACGCGGTTTACCAAAGCCATCGCGTAACCAATTTCCATCGTGTTGTAATAGCCTGATCGCGACAGCGACCAACCTGACCAACCAACGGTGGACCATTGTTTGTCAAGCAAAGATGCATTGCTGGCCAAGACGCCCAAGCCAACGATGATCGGCAACAGCGATGTTGTTTGTGGGTGTTCGTCCAAATCGCGTTGTCGGCGGTGTTGCCACGCGTGTCGCGCCAGCGTGTTGGCGACCAACATGACTGCTTGCAGATCGTCCTTTACCGCTGCCACATTGATCGACGCGGTCGCGACTTCGCCATCGTTGTGATGGTAAACCACAGGATCGTCAATGATGTCAGCGGTCGAAAACTTCCAATGCAAAGGGCCTGCACCAAAATCAAATCTTGGCGATAGCGAATCTGCGATCGATTGAATTTTGGATTCGATGGTCGATCCATCCAATTCAATTTCGTCGACATTGGAGAGAACGGGGTGTTGGCGAAACGCTTCGTCGCCAAAGAATTCACGAGTTCGGCGCATCAACCATTCCAAGTCTACTTTTTGAGACGTCGAGAGCGGGGAGCGTGGTTGGAAGAGTCCGAACATTTAGCATTGCATTGGAAACGGGTGTCGGTTTTGAGAATTGGATCTTGTTAAAGATCCACAGCACTGAAATTTCTAAGATGATCCACAACGACAAAGGTGAATGGTTCAACGTTAAGAATTATTTTCTTCGGCAGCGCTGGGTTTCAAGTAAGTCGGCGCGATTGTCATCGGGTCGGACCATTGTTCACGCTCGGCCAATGCGTGACCCAGGATCCCCACGCCAATCGCATCACACTTCCTTGCCAAAAAATTGTCCGAATCCGAAAACAACTTTTGATCACCAGCGTTGAACAGGTCACCGGCTTGCACGGCAACTTTGTTGGTTAGTTCCATTCGGTCGACCGCAGTGGCTCGGGAAACGATGTCGTGGATCTGGGCAGCATTTGCAAAATGGCTCCTTGCGAAATCGGCAGTGTACGCCTGGCCTCGATAGGCTTCGATTGCCACGCAAACTTGGTCGGCCGACGGATGGCACCGAAAGCTTTCCGCAGCGATCGCGGCGATCGATCCAATGGCAACGAGCGGAATCTGCCACGCAAAGCTAAGCGTCTTTGCCGTCGTGACGCCAACGCGAAGCCCGGTAAAAGACCCTGGGCCGATCGCGACCGAGATGAACGTGATCGCATCGTATTTGATACCAGTAGACGTCATCAAACGCTTGATATTTGGGGCCAGCGTCATGGCGGTGCGATGTTCGCCCGGCAGGTTGACCGAGTCGATGACGTTGCCTTGATCCAGGATTGCAATCGATCCTTGCCGTCCAGTCGTTTCAATCGCTAACTGCATGGGGCGAAGTGTTCTTTCTACCAGTCGTGGGATTGCTGCAATTTTCAGGAGACCGCTACAATGTTGTGTACCGAGTCTGCGTCGAGTTCAATCAGGAATGACCAAGTGAAACGAGCGTTAATTAGTGACATCCATGGAAATCTGGAAGCGCTCGAAGCTGTCCTGGCCGACATTGGAAATCAAGATGTCGATGAAATTTACTGTTTAGGCGACATTATTGGGTATGGCCCGAATCCGTGCGAGTGCCTTGACTTGGTGATGAAACGGGCCAAGCGAACGATTCTTGGCAACCACGACCAAGCCGCCTTGTTTGATCCAGACGGGTTCAATCCGATGGCGTTGCAGGCGATTTATTGGACTCGAGACCAACTGGATAATGGGCCTGGAACGTCGAATCAGATCAATGACCGCTGGGACTTCCTTGGCGAGTTGCCTCGGCAAATTGATGAAGGTGCCTATCGGTTCGTTCACGGGTCACCCAGAGACCCAACGAACGAGTATGTCTTCCCCGAGTATGTGTTTGATACTCGCAAGATGGAAATCCTGTTTGGCAAATTCGAACATCTTTGCTTTATGGGGCACACTCATTTGCCAGGCGTCTTTACGACCGAATGTGATTTTATCACGCCTGACGACTGCGATTTCACCTACAAGATCGGCAAGGAAAAGTTGATGGTGAACGTCGGCAGTGTCGGGCAGCCTCGCGATGACAACAACAAGTCGTGCTATGTTGTTTTGGACACCGAAGCAAACACCATTACGTTCCGACGCATTGATTACGACCGCAACAGCACCGCTGACAAAATTTATAAAGTCCCGGATCTATCAGACAATCTAGGCGACCGACTGAAGCACGGGCGATAGCTCGGTCCATCAGACCGAAATTTTCGTAGCGACACTCGCCAAGAGTTTCGGACATCGATGATAGGCTCGGAAATAGACTGATAATCCTGACCAAGAGTCTCATTAACTCTTGCTGCGTCAAACACTCATTTTGATCGTTCAACAACTGACTCCATCGTGACACGTACTGCGATCCTTAGCGACATTCATGGCAACTTGGCCGCACTAGAATCAGTGTTGGAAGATGTTGCCAGTCAGAATGTTGACCGAACCGTGTGCCTTGGCGACGTGATTGGATACGGTCCTGATCCCTGTGCATGCTTGGACAGGGTGATGGAGTTTGATTTTTGCGTCTTAGGTAACCACGACAGCAGTGCTTTGTTCGACCCGGAAGGTTTCAACATTGCGGCCGAACAGGCAATCTTTTGGACTCGTGCGCAAATTGAATGTGGGGGCGATGGCCCCGAAGCCAGCATGCGTCGGATGAAATACCTTTGTGGTCTACCCAGAGTCGTTCAAGAAGATCGCGTCGTTCAAGAAGACCGCGTCGTCCGGGCAGATCGCGTCGACCAAGGGGATGGCCCGGTCGCGGGGGCGAATGGATCAACGATCGCCGGTGGTGCGATGTTCGTTCACGGGTCGCCGCGCGGACCAACCAACGAATATGTGTTCCCCGAAGACACTCAGAACGTTAAGAAAATGGAAAAGCTGTTTTCTTTGTTTCCCCATCTGTGTTTTCAGGGTCACACTCATGTTCCTGGCATTTTCACCAGTGACCTGCGATTCGTAAGGCCAATAGATATTGGCGATGGCTACCGAATTACTGATGCCTCCCAGCGTTTAATGGTGAACGTCGGCAGCGTTGGGCAGCCCCGTGATGGCGATAGCCGCAGTTGCTACGTGATCTTGGACGACGAAAAAATTCAGTATCGCCGTGTCGAATACGACATCGAGCGGACGGTTAAGGCAATCGAAGCTGAACACGAACTGGACGACTTGCTAGGTCACCGGTTACGCGACGGACGGTGAGATTAGGTCGATTGCCCCAAGTGCCCCTTCAGGGACAATCGCTTTTTCACTTTGGAGTGTTCCCAATTGTCGCCCAGCTTAAAAAACTGATTTGCCCTGATTGACCCTTTTTGCGAACTTAGTCAATTCGGACTCGGTAACTTACCTTGGACCAGGGCTCCCCGACTGACGCTGCATGGTTCATACTGACGGGTTTCACGAACACCCTGTCGCTATCCCGTGCCCACCGAATTTCGAATGCCCAACTCTGCCAGTTCGTTTTACGAGAAGATTGTCTCACACGGCGTCACCTTCGATGACGTCCTGCTGTTACCGCGGTACAGCGAATTGGTGCCCAGCGAGGTCGACGTTAGCACTCAGTTGACCAACCGGATCCAGTTGCAAATTCCGTTGATCTCTTCGCCGATGGACACGGTCACCGAGTCCGAAATGGCGATCGCGCTTGCAAAAGAAGGCGGGATGGGAATCATCCACAAAAATTTATCGGTCGAAGCGCAGACCGAAGAAGTCACCAAGGTAAAACGGTCTGCCAATGGCATCATCGTCGATCCAGTGACGCTTTCGCCCGAATTGAAGGTCGGTCGAGCGGCCGAATTAATGGACGAAGCCAACGTTTCAGGCATCCCTATCGTTGACGATGACCAGAAATTGGTTGGCATTCTGACTCGCCGAGACCTTCGCTTCCTAGAAGACCCAAACCTCCCCATTAGCCAGGTTATGACCCACGAGAACCTGGTGACGGCGGTAGGGACTGTGACGCTTGAGGAAGCTGAGAAGATTTTAACGGCAAAAAGAGTCGAGAAACTTCTGCTGGTTGACGAAGATAGAAAACTAACGGGACTTATTACAATCCGCGATATCGACATGATGAAGAGATTCCCCCGAGCCTGCAAAGACTCTGGTGGACGACTTCGAGTCGGTGCGGCGATTGGTGTTGGCGACTTTGAACGAGCAGAGAGCTTGATCAAGCAAGGCGTCGACGTGCTGACCGTCGATTCGGCTCATGGACATAGCCGGAATGTGATCGAGACCGTCAAAGAGATTAAGAGTCAAAGCCAATGGGACATCGACGTCATTGCGGGAAACATCGCTACTGGTGATGGGGCCCGAGCACTGTTGGACGCCGGAGCGGATGCAATCAAGGTCGGAATCGGGCCTGGTTCCATTTGCACCACGCGTGTGATCAGTGGGGTCGGTGTTCCGCAGGTGTCCGCAATCATGGACGCGGTGGCGGAGGCTCAGAAGGACGGAAAACCTGTCATCGCTGACGGCGGTATTCGCTTTAGCGGTGACGTCACCAAAGCGCTGGCCGCAGGGGCCCAGACCGTGATGATCGGCAGCTTGTTTGCCGGTTTGAAGGAAAGCCCCGGCAAAGTGATTCTGTACCAAGGACGGACGTTTAAGTCTTACCGCGGAATGGGATCGATGGGTGCGATGGTGAAAGGAAGCAGCGATCGGTACCGGCAAAAAGGCACTGAGGCGGGCAAGTTGGTCCCCGAAGGTGTCGAAGGCCGAGTGCCGTTCAAGGGTCCGCTTAGTGATTACGTTTACCAGTTGGTCGGCGGCTTGCGAGCGGGCATGGGATATATCGGAACACGGACGATCCAAGAGCTAGGTCGAGACGCGCGGTTCACGCAAGTCTCGGCTGCGACGGTTAGGGAAAACCATCCACATGACATTGCGATCACACAAGAAGCGCCCAACTACAGCCCCGATGTCGCCTCAGGTGATTCGGTCTAAACCGACAACTCGTCGTTCTTTGGATCGTCGTCCTCTGCTGGCTGCGATCATCGCAGGCGGAGTCGCAGTCGGTATCGGTTTAACGACCGCCGACGTTTCGGCCCAAAATTACGGCTCGCAAACCATGCGACCTGTTCCGCGAACTGGCCAAGTCAGTTCGCAAGTTTCGCCGTCGAATCCGACGCGACAAGGTTGGAACTTGAAATGGCGTCGCAGTTCAAATGTTGCTGCACAGCAGCCACAAGCCGGCGACGTCGTGCCGACCAGTGGTACTTTGTCGGTCGCTACCGATCAGCCCAAATTGCAAGCCGTCACGCCGGCGGCTTACTTGAACGCGCCGCAACGAGTCGAGAGTTTGCTGGATGTCAGTACCGGAACAACCACCCCAAGGATCGCTCAAAATACGCGATCACCACAAGCTTCGAAGATGACGTTGGTTCAAAGCGGCGACATGCTGTTTCCGCCATCCGACGATGAACTCTCTGCACCAACACCCGACCCCTTTGGCGAAGATCCCCAGCCGAACAACCTTCGTGGCAGTCTCGACACGTTAGATTCCTCTGCTGACCTGTTCGACTTGCCAGCACCGGAACCGGCGACTCAAACTGCTCCTGCAATGGAAAGTTCAGCGCCACCGAATCCTTCGCTCAAGAAAACCGATGATGGTCCGTCGCTACGCGATCTGCTCAAAGACACCCAACCCGATGAATTGCCCGAACCCATTGCATCGTCCAACGAAGACTTGACCGATGATGACTTTGAAAATCCGTTCGGTCGCAGAAACGATCGGGATTCTGATCGGGATGACGAGAACGATTTAAGAGACCAGGATCGTCGTGACCGTGATCGTCTAAACCTTGATGGCCCGGATCAAGATGATGACCGTGATACCAGCCGTTTTGACGACGAACAGGACGAGGATCTGAAAGAGACACAAGGGTTGAGCTGCGGTGATTTCCGTTCTCGGATTCAGCGGCAAACAATCGATCAAGTTTCACTAGACATAAGCCCGCCCTATCGACCCGATGAAATCGATCAATCGCGTTACGACCGGTTGAAGGCCAAGTTCGATGAAAAGCAGGTCGTGCGTCAGTGGCGGAATCTTTCGGGCGTTCCAATGACGACCGGCCGATTGCGTGATCTCGCGTACGAAAAAGTGGTCATTGAAACTGAGTACGGTTCGATTGAATCCATTGCGATCGATCAACTCAGCGAAGGCGACTTGGCCTATCTGTCTGAAAATTGGGGACTGCCGCAAGAATGCCGTTTGGAACAGGTTGCCTATGTTCCGCGAAGCTGGACACCGATGACGATGACTTGGAAAGCTTCCAATCTGTGCCACAACCCACTGTACTTCGAGGACGTGAACCTGGAACGTTATGGGCACACCCACGGCCCGGTGTTAGAACCTTTCGTGCAAACCGCGCACTTCTTTGGCAACATAGCAGTGCTGCCTTATAAGATGGGCGTCCATTGCCCCACCGAATGTCAGTACGCTTTGGGTTACTATCGTCCCGGCAATTGTGCACCTT
>CAYVAN010000121.1:0-1797 GCA_964449225.1 uncultured Rhodopirellula sp. | reverse complement strand
GGCACCGGGTGCTCGGCTCGGACGGGACGATCCGCGTCAAGGGCGGCATCGCCCAAGCCGCAACGATGACAGGCTTGTTCTGGTTGATCCCGTAAACGAGTGCCATGCAGTTTTTGCCCGGTCCGGTTTCTAGCAAACCGGACCTGATCACGACATGCACTGGCGATCAGGATCGCCGATCGCCCATGGGGCCAGCGTTAGGACCGCCCTGACTGACAGGTCGTTCGCCCGGCTCCGCTGCTTGGGATCGATCTTCGTTTCGACGTCCAGATCCAAGGAAATCGCTCCAGCGTCGTCCGCCACGTGTTTCGGTTGGACCAGGTGCGATCAGGAATACGGCACCCAAGCCAAAGATCAGGCCCGCCGTGGCGCTGCCCAAGGTCAGGACTGAACCGCCGGGGCCAATCGGATCATCAGCGACTTGTGTGGGGCCCAATTGAGCAATCAGGTTGGTCGAAAGCGCCGCAGATCGTGTCGCGATAGCGTCCGACAATGATCGTTCAGCGTTGCCCAACAAGACGGTGCGATGCTTGACTTCGGCATCCAGCTTGGAATAGTCAGCACGAATGTTTGCCAAATGAACCAGACGCTCATCAAGAGCTTTGTTTCTGCTTTTCAAACGAGCAACGCTATCTTTTTGTAATCGAAGAGCTGGTCGCATCGCTGCGATCGCGGCTTTGGTTTCTTGTTGCATTCGTTTGCGAATTTCCAACTCACTTTCCATCGCCGCCTTTAGCTTCGGATTTTCTGGCGTGAAAATTCCCGCAAGCTGACTGGCGGCAAGTTGCGCGTCGATTAGGCCGTCTTTTAAACGCTGCAACGACGGTTGGCTTG
Source organism: uncultured Rhodopirellula sp. (assembly GCA_964449225.1). Lineage (GTDB taxonomy): Bacteria > Planctomycetota > Planctomycetia > Pirellulales > Pirellulaceae > Rubripirellula. Next base: position 963 of record CAYVAN010000121.1, on the reverse strand, counting down.
TACGCAACTCGCTGCCGCTAATCAAAAGACGCGTGGGATCTTCGGCACCAGCGATCAACAGACGATGAAGCGATTCCATCTTGCGAAGTTCTAATTCGGCAGTCTGTAGTTCCTTTGTTGTTTCCTCAAGCGTGCGTCGATTGGTTCCGTCGCCTGAAATCTTATCATTAAGATTTCGCAGTTCACCCAAGTCAGCGCCAGATTCGATTTCGATTTCACGAAGTTTCGCAGACACCTCATTAAGATTCTTCTGGGCAAGGTCTCGCGAGTGACTAAGTTCTGCGATCACGCTATCGGCGCGAACCTGACGCACCTTGCGAAGTTGCGCGGTCAAATTGTCGTAGATTGCGTTGCAAAATTTCGTGGCGCGTTCAGGGCTGTTCGCTTTCACCTTCAGGTAAACAACTTCTGTATTTCCGAACTCAGATCCCTTGGGTGCAACTAAATTGACATTCTTTGATGCCGTTGTATCGATGACTTTTGTGGAAGGCCAAGCGGGATCAAACCGACCGTTGGCAGGGCCAATCTGTCGCAGTGCTGCCCCAACCACCTCTGGGTTTCGAGTCATTTCCAGAATCGTTTCTTGAGCGGCTTTCAATTCGGTCTGGCTTGGAAAGCGGCCTAAACGAACCAGGGACGATGTCGCTTCGTCACGCACAACCAACGGTTGCCTGGCCGAATAAACGTCGCTGCTAATAATTGCGTAGCCCATACCGATGATGCCAAAAACGGCAGCCGCGCCGACCCAAAGAGGGGCGAATAGGACCAAGATGTTACGAACGTGTTTCCACGGAATCGGAGTTGAACTCATCGATAAATGTTAGCTGTAAGGGCGTCGGTGTTAGATAGACAGGTGACCTAAAAACGTAGGTCACTCTGGCAAACACTCTGCCGCAGCAGCATTCTGGATCAAAAGAAGCTTGGTTCTGATCCGACGATCGTCAGGTTAGCAGGATTCTGCGG
>CAYVAN010000120.1:450-14303 GCA_964449225.1 uncultured Rhodopirellula sp. | reverse complement strand
CCCACCGGGGAGCAATCCCCCGGGCCTACTCGACCAATTGCATTGCACGGTGTTGAATTGCACGATGTTGCATTGCCTGAACTGGTTGCATTGCCTGAACTGCGCTTCGCTTGTTCCGGCCTACATCAGTTCTCAAAATGCTCTAAATGTTGGTCCTGACGGACCACTGAGGTTTATTCTACTCGCTTCTCAGCCTGTTTGGCTGTCGCTCAGTTGTCGATTCGCCACGTCTATCGTGGATGCGAATTCGTGAAGAGCACTCGTTAAGCGACTCAAACTCGGTCCGACGGATGACAGATGTTCACGCTCAAACTGTAGGCGTCTCTTATCATCCCAGTCTTTCTTGGTGTCAGTCCATAGCCGGGCGAACTCGGTAAAGTCCCGTTGAAATCGATTCTCGCAATCGATCAATCGTCCAATCTGGAATTCGGAATCGCGAGAAGACATTTGAAGTCGCCAGCTAGTTGAAAGTCCGAAGCATTTTTCGGCCTTTGTAGAGGTTAAACATGTCGCCCGCTTCCATTGGTCTTGAACGGCCCGACACAGGTTGGTCCATCGTTTCTAACCCATCGGTAATAACGATGCACGGTTTTTCATCTCGTAGAGCCGAGAAAACACCTGCTTTCTCATCCAGGAAGACCCCAAGCAGTAAAGGTTCAAGTGATTCATAGTCGTTGCGGTCTAAATGATCCTGGAATGATCGCATCGCCCTGACTTGTGCTTCGTTGAGTTGATCGCGAGGCACCGCGAAGATTTCTGGGTGGTCGGCGTGCCATCCAGCGTAGATCGAATAGATATCGTCGACGGGCAAGTCAGCAACGTCGGTGGACAACGCAAATGCGACGGGGCCGGTGATGCCAACGTTACTGTAAATCTGATCCCCAAAACTGTATTCAAACCGTACCAGAAAAACGTCAATGGGATCTTGGAAGCTGGGCCAGAGCATCCGACGTCGATCGACGATTTCGATACTGGTTGGTGGCACGCCCATCTGCTGCGGCTGGCACAACCACAGCGCCATTTCTGCCTCCGCGGTCGCCTCTTCGCTGCGGAACTGTTCATCAACCGAATCACCAAACTGCAATTCATCCGCGTAGTGAATCGCACGCAGGCGTGCCGCGGGCTCCGAGGCAAGCTTTAGTAATCGTTCGCGACCAATCACGGCACCCAGTCTGGCAAGCGCTCCGGCAGCTTCGCATTGAACACGGCGATGCTTTAGTTCAACGGTTTGATACAGCTTTGCGGTCAACGACTCTTCGCCAAGTTGGCCGGCGGTATCGCAAAGTGAAATCGCCAGCGCTACTGCTTCGCCCAAACGGTCCTGCACTGTTGCGACATCATCGCCAAAGAAGTGCGGGTTTTCCTCGAAACGAGCCAATCGATTGGTCACTTCGCCAAGCAATGTATCGACCATGCTGGACCGGCCTGATGCTGGATGCTGGTCAATGCGCCCTTTGCGATACAGATAGTTTGCCAAATCCAACAGGGGTGACGCGAGTGATGGATGTTGAAGTGCGTCCAATAGTTTGGGGTAGACCGCAGTGACCGACCAGTCATCGTGCTGCATCAGGGGACTTAGCACTTGCCCAGCTTCGATCCATTGTTTTGGCGGAGCCTCGATGAGGCGATCAACGAGCAAACGCAGGGAATCATCGGTCCGTAACATGGACATCAACTGCAAAAGCAAATGTCGATTTGGGACGGTGTCCGGCAGAGCCGATTCTACTTTTGCGATCGCAGCGAGGTCCAAGTCTTTGCCGATTTCTCCTCCGGCGGCCAGGGTCACGTGATGAACGACTCGCAAGATGGCACCGGCTACTGCTGGGTCAGCGGCCGCCAGTGTGTGGCTTTGGGCAGCCAATTGCGTCAGCAATTCGGATCCACGATCAATTGCCGATTCCGATAATTCACGCAATTGCCAACCTGCGGCAACCGGATCGGCATCAGGCGACAGAAGGGCTTCGAGCTGCGGTGAAAAATCGGTCATCGATAAAAACGGTGTTGGATGGAGGGTTTTGATTTTATTGGTGTTGGATCTTGTTAAAGATCCCAACAGCTAGGATCTTCAACAGATCCAATGCAACAATTGCGACTACATCAGGAACGAATCAGCGTCTGCTTTCGGGGCTGGCTGGTAGTTAAGCGGTTCCATGCTGCTGCCCGCTCGGCCCTGGGACAGGCTTCGCACCGCTCCGCTGTAGCCGAACATCTCTTTTAGCGGAGCATGCGCCGTAATGACCGTCATTGCTCCCCGAGCTTCGGTTGCCGCGATGATCGCACGACGCTGTTGCAAATCTCCAACCAATTCACCCATGTAGTCTTCCGGCGTTGTGACTTCGACCTTCATGACTGGTTCAAGCAACACTGGACCTGCTTGTTGCATTGCGTTGTCGAAGGCGTCTCCCGCAGCAATGCGAAACGCCACTTCATCGCTACCTTCCTCGGCCACTTCGGCGGCGTAGGCTTCGATCCGAACGCCCGACAGTGGGAATCCGGCGATCATGCCACCGCCCGCTGCGCGTTCCCGCAGTTCGTCCATCGCAGCGTCGCGAATCGCATTGGAAAGCGGCGTGTCGGGCGGCAAACGATCGAATACTTGCACCGGAGCCGCTGCGTCTTCCAGCGGGGAGATCTTGACGCTCAGGCGAGCGAACATTTGGGTCGCCCCCATTTGGCGGTTGCAGGCACCCACGACATCAGCTGAGCCACCAATCGTTTCGCGGTAGTTCACGCGGGGCTTGTAGAACTTGACGTTCAAGCCGAAATCTCGCGTCAATCGGTGTTGGACCACTTCTAGGTGCAATTCCCCCATACCGCTGATTAACGTCTGGCCTGTCTCTTCATTTTCGATGGCGTGGAACGTTGGATCTTGGCGGCGAAGCATGTCGAGCGTTTCTTCCAGTTTCTTCTTGTCACCTGTGTTTTCAGGCTCGATCGCCATCGAGATGACCGATTCGGCAAACTTGATACTGGGCAGTTCAATCAGTTCCTTGGTGTCGCAAACCGTGTCGCCGGTGATCGCGAATCGAGGCCCGATCACGCAGGCGATGTCGCCAGCGCCAACCGTTTCGGTTTGTCCTTCGCGATCCTTCTTGGTGGCGTGGATTTGCCAGATTTGTGCGATGTTTTCTTTTTTGTCGCGGTTCGGGCAGTGAACTCGAGAGTTCTGTTTCAGCTCACCGCTGTAAACACGGATCCAATAATTGTCGCCCGTTTTGGCGGGCAGAATCTTGAAGACCAACCCGCAGAACGGCTCCTTTACATCCGGCTTGCGCGACAGTTTCTTGGCATCGGGTGACTTGTCTGCTTTTTTAGGATCGATGCCTTCGACGGGCGGGCGGTCCAGCGGACTGGGCAAGAAATTCCCCACGGCGGTCATCAAGGGTTGAACACCAATCCCGTGCAGGGCCGATCCACATAACAGCACTTGAATTTTGCGTTCTAGCACACCATCGCGAAGCGCGGCCAGGATCATTTCATTCGGAATCTCCTGCTCTTCCAAAGCCAATATCGCGGCTTCTTCGCTAAGATCGTAAACCGCTTCGAGCATTTGTTCGCGCCAAAGCGTCGCTTCGTCCAACAAATCCTCAGGAATGCTAGTCTCGGTGACTTCTTTGCCTTCGGTTTCGGGATCGAACTGCAGCATTTTCATCTCGACCAGGTCTATCACGCCGCGGAACGGATCGGCGACGTGTGCGGGGCCTTGGCCGACGGGGATTTCAATCGGTACCGGTCGACCGCCCAGTCGCGGCGCAATGTCATTGAGCACTGCTTCAAAATTCGCGCCTTCGCGATCCATCTTGTTGATGAATACGATTCGAGGAACGTTGTATCGATCGGCTTGTCGCCAAACGGTTTCGCTTTGGGCTTCGACACCTTCACGAGCGGAAAAGACCGTGACCGCACCATCAAGCACTCGCAGGCAGCGTTCGACTTCGGCGGTAAAGTCAACGTGCCCAGGCGTATCCAACAAGTTGATGTTGTAGTCGTTCCAACTGTATTTCACACAGGCGGAAAAGATCGTGATTCCGCGTTCTTGTTCCTCTGGATCGTCGTCGGTATCGGTCGTTCCATGGTCTACGCGGCCGACACGATGCTTTGCACCCGATAGATAAAGCATCCGTTCGGTGACGGTAGTTTTCCCCGCATCAATGTGAGCGATAATACCGATGTTGCGAAGCTTTGATATGTCGGAGGCCATGGTGGTGCCAGAGTGGAACGTAGGTCTTTGATCGGATTGGATTCTAAGAATGTAAACCAGAGCCACGATGGCTCGAAGGGGCGTGCTTACCGGAACCGCTTCGCTATCGCGTCTTGATGTGTGATTTTGCAGCGAACGTCGCCAAGACTTTCGGTTTTCAGCAGGCGACTTATCCCAGCCGAAAGTCTTCGCAACGTTGCAGCAATACGACGTTCACTGCGTTGCAGCCAGCAATGATAGCGCATAAAAACCCGCGACTCGGATTGGATCCGGTCGCGGCTTTGGAATTTGGTAGGGAGCTTTTTACCAAGCGAAGTGGGCGAATGCCTTATTAGCATCGGCCATGCGGTGAGTGTTTTCACGCTTGGTGTAGGCGACGCCCTCTTTCTTGTAAGCAGCCAACAATTCGTCAGCCAGCTTCAAGTGCATTGGACGACCTTTCTTATCGCGGACTGCGGTTAGCAACCAACGAAATGCAAGGCTTTGTTGACGAGCCCGATTGACCTGCATCGGAACTTGATAGCTGGCACCACCGACTCGCTTGCTGCGAACTTCGATGTAAGGCTTGATGTTTTCAATCGCCGCATCGAACACTTCAATGGGGGTCAGGTCAGCGACCTCACCGCGTTTCGCGATTTCTTCCAATGCGTCGTAAAACACTCGCTGAGCAGTGGTTTTTTTGCCGTCAAGCATCAAGCAATTGATGAACTTGCTGGCCAACATTGAATTGAACCGCGGGTCGGGCTTCATCTGGGTGCGGCTTGAAGTGATACGTCCCATGAAATGATTTCAGTCTAGGTTATTGAATTGGCTGGATTGGTAAGTTGGCGAAACTACTTCTTCTTGACGCCGTAACGACTACGCGATTGTTTTCGTCCATCGACACCCAAGGCATCGCGGGATCCACGAACGACCTGGTATCGAACACCGGGCAAATCGCGAATACGACCACCGCGAACGAGCACGATTGAGTGCTCCTGCAGGTTGTGGCCTTCGCCGGGAATGTAGACCGTTACTTCCTTGCCATTACTCAATCGAACTCGCGAAATCTTCCGCAGTGCCGAGTTGGGCTTTTTCGGCGTCATGGTTCGCACTTGCAGACAAACGCCCTGCTTTTGAGGGCACTTTTCTAGAACAGGCGACTTGCTTTGACGCTTCTTTAGCTTGCGGCGTTTGCGAACGAGTTGATTAATGGTTGGCATTGATTGCCCTGGTTTCAGTTAAAAGAGGCAGTTTGAAGTGGCTGGTATTTTCGTGACAAACTTGTGGTTGTGGTCGCGAAAGTATCGCGACCGCCAAAATAATGTCAATAGCTTCCTGCTTTTTTGATGAACGTGCGGTTTCGGGTGATCCCTGACGCGTGTTGGTATCGTCGCGGGGAACATCGGCATGGGGCAAACTCAGGCCAGGATGGTTCCCTTTTGTTCACGTTTAAATGCAATTCGTAACCTTCTTGCCTGGGCCAAATGGAATGACGACCACCTCAATTTTAGAGAGACCTTCCCACTCAAACGAATCTCATCCGCCTGCTGCCGCAGAGGTTTCAGTCGCCGTCAACGATCTGGCACCGGCCCCGTTGCTGGAGAACGTCATCGCTGCGATCTGCCTCGATGCCCGCTCTGATTCGATTCGATATGCGCTGCGTAGCAACGTCGGCCACGACGGAGAGTAGCCGCGTTTGTCCCCAACTTGGTCAGTTTTGTAGCAGGATTTGTCTAAAACTCGATTGGCTTTCGCGAGTTTGGCACACAGGGAGTTTGGCACACAGGGAGTTTGGCACACAGCGAGACTGGCACGCAGCGAGTTCGGATCTCGCTCTGCTAAACTTTTCCCCGGTTCCAATCGACTAACGCGTCGTAGCGGATTCCGTTTCCACCAAAGAGGTCCAGGGCGCTGCCGACGGTGACGTCCAGCATGGATTGGCTCGCTTGATCGATGAATTCAACGTCTTCCATCGCGGCGACACCGCCAGCGTAGGTCATCGGCAGCCCGGCCCATTTGCCCAGTTCAGCGACTAATTGCTGATCAACGCCGCCACAAAGTCCTTCCACATCGGCGGCATGAATCAGAAATTCAGCGGCAAACTGGGAAAGCCAGCTTAAAGTCGATTGCGTGATTTCCAACTGGGTGATCGTTTGCCAGCGATTGCTGGCGACATGCCACGTCGGATTCTTGGTGTCGTCGCTGGTTCGGCGGCAACTAAGGTCAATCACGATGCGTTTTTTGCCGACAGCGGCGACTAATTGGGTGAGTCGGTTTTCTTGAATCTGACCTGTTCCGTCAAACAACCAAGACGTCACGATGACATGCGATGCGCCAGCATCGAGCCAGGTCTTTGCGTTCTGTGAAGTAATCCCGCCACCGATTTGCAGCCCGCCAGGGTAGGCTGCAAGTGCCGAGGCGGCGGCTTCGTCATTCCCCGGGCCCAGTTTGATTACGTGACCACCGGTGAGTTTGTCGCTGGAATACTTTTTAGCGAACCAGGCTGGCGGATGATCGGCAACGTAGTTTTCGACTGCTGAGTTATCTTTGTCCGCTAGGGTGCCGCCAACGATCTGCTTGACGTGGCCTTGGTGCAGGTCGATGCAGGGACGAAATTGAGTCAATGCTGAAGTCGGGATTTGGTGTTGGGGATTAGGTGTTAGGAAGTGATGGACGTAAGCTATAACGGGTTGGCATCCAAATCACTCTCCGCTTGCAACAGCATACATGTCTTTCACCGAACAATCTTCCCCAACGGATTTGGCTTCCCCGATGGATTTGGCTTCCCCGGCGGATTTGGCTTCCCCAACTGATTTGGATCCGCGGTTGACGAGCCTGTTGAGCGGGCTGCGAAGTCGGATTCGGCGGTTCATTGTTTGTGATTCCGTATTGACGATTCTCTCTGTTTTAATGGCAGCGTTTTGGTTGGGGTTCGCATTGGATTATTTCCCCGTGATCTTGGGCGGCACCGAAATGCCTCGCTTGGCACGGCTGATTTTGTTGTTGACCGCCATCGCGACGATGAGCTTTTTGGCTTGGAAGATGTTGATCGGCCGACTGCAACGATCGCTGCCCGATGATTCGCTTGCGCTTTTAGTCGAACGACACCATCCCAGCATGGGCGGCCGGCTGGTGACGGCGGTGCAGTTGAACCAGCCCGGACGTGATGGCGATTCACATTCGCCTGAATTGCTGTATCAAGTTCACGAACAAGCGGCTGCGAAAGTCAACGAGGTCGATCCCGCACGAGTCTTTCGCTTGGCTCCACTGGTGAAGAAGGCTCTGATTGCAACGCCGATGTTGTTGATGGCGATCGTGATGTTGGCAGTCAGTCCACAGGCCTTTGGTCGAGCAGCATCACGATTGACGCTGCTTTCAGACGAACCCTGGCCTCGACGGGCGCAGTTAGAAATGGTGGGCATTGAGTTGCCGGTTGTTTCAGTCAACGAAAACGACACGTCACCACCAACGCTCATTCCTTTCGTTGATAAGACCGTTCGTTTACCACGAGGCAGCCAAGGTGCTTTGCGAATCCGAGCCAAGGCGGACGACGGAGCTGAGTTGCCAGTCGTTTGCACGGTCCACTACGAGACCACCGAGTCATTGGAAGGCAATTCGCTGCAAAGCCGAGGCGATGTTTCGGTGTCTTCGGGTCAATCCAACATGCGGCGAGTCGGTCGAGTGGTCGACGGGTACCAAGCGTTCCTGCTAGACGGACCACCGCTAGCCAGTTTGAGCGATTCAGTTTTATTCAGCGTTCGTGGGCTGGATGACCGCTTGGATGGATACAGGATCGAAGCGGTTATGCCGCCAGTGATTACTCAAATGCAAGTTGGCGTGCGGTACCCTGACTACCTTCGCCTTACCGCTGGAACCAAATCAGAAGAGTTTGACCGATTAACTGATTACCAGGCCGGTTTGAGATTGGCCGAAGGCAGCAACGTCACGCTGATGGCCCAGTCCAGCGTCCCGCTTGGCGAAGCGCAGGTGCGGGTTCAAACCGTCGCCAACGATGGAGTGCCGTTCACGATCGATTATTCCGATGACCGTCGAACCATGAATTTGCAGATCAAAAATTTCACCAGCCCAACGACCGTCGCGATTGTTCCGATCGACGACAGTGGCATATCGGCCCAGGCACCGTATCGATACTTGCTAGGGGTTGTCTTAGACGAGCCGCCGGAATTGAAAATGAAACTGGTTGGTATCGGAAACGCCGTGACCGCTGCGGCCCGCATCCCAATCGAAGCACAGGTCAGCGATGACTACGGAATCGAGCAACTCACTTTGTCAATTACTCCTTCGTTTTCAGACAAAAGCAAACGCAAGAACCAACAGCCCGTCACGACGTCAAAGCAGCCGATGATTGATCGAGACGGCAAAGCGTCTTCGGAAATGGATCTGCGAGATTTAATCGCATCGGGCAGTTTGCCTGAATTGATTCCGGGCAGCAGCGGCAACGGCGACGCGATCAACGTGATTGCTGAAGCGTCTGATCGCTACAACCTTTCCGGAAACCATCTCAAGCGCAGCGACGTGTTTCGGCTTCAAATTGTAACGCCCGAAAAACTGCTGTCGCTTATGGAGCGTCGTGAATTGGCGTTGCGATCGCGACTGGAGCAAACCATCAACGAAATGCGAAGCCTTCGCGATGCGCTCAGCCTTTTGCAACGAGGTTTGGAATCGGAAACCGCTTCTGAACCGTCTTCGGGCGACACCGATCAAACTCGTATCACTCAGGTTCGCCGTCTTCGTATCCAGCAAAGAGGGCTGCAAGCGAACAAGACATCCGAAGAGCTTTCGGGCATTGCCGCATCGCTGGATGACATCCTGTTGGAAATGGTCAACAATCGAGTCGATTCAGTTGACCGGCAACAGCGAATCGGCGAGGGCGTTCGCGATCCACTTCGTCGGATCGTTGATGATCCGTTGGCAAGGCTTCGTCAGCAAATCACCGATGTGGAGCGTTCGATATCCGAACAATCCGTTGCGTTAGAGAGGGTGGCAAACGCGGTGCAGTCGGCCGAAGATGTTTTGCTGCAATTGACTGCGGTGTTGGAGAAAATGCTGAACCTTGAAAGCTATAACGAGATTCTTGATATGGTTCGGGGATTGATGGATGACCAGGAAAAACTGATCGACGAAACCAAGAAAGAACGCAAGAAAGGCGTGCTGGATCTATTCGAATGATAAAACGAATCGTCATGCCGTGTTTGGTTTTGCTGTTTGCGTTTACCTTGATCGCAAACGCCGATACCGACGCGCTATCTAAACAACAAAACGGCGTTGCTGAGCGTTATCAGCGGCTGGAAGAATTGCTGCTGCGATTGGCCGACGTCGAGGCTGCGGAAAACCCAGAGCGGTCGGCTCTGCTGCGACGTGCGGCCCGGCAATCACGTGACAAGTTTGTGCTGGACCGTTTGCGGACCGCATCCGAGTCACTGAAGAACCAAGAATTTCAAAAAGCGGTCGAGAACCAGGCCGGGGCGCAGTCAGAGTTGGCTTCGTTGTTGAAGTTGTTGATGAGCGAAGACCGCAGCAAACGGATTCGTGATGAAAAAAAACGCTTTGCAAAGCTAATCAAGGATCTAAAGCGGAATCTAAATAACCAGCGAAGCGCTCGGGCACGGACCGAGAATGGTGCGGATTTGAAACGAGTCCAAAAAGAACAGAAGGATGTCACCGAGCGAAGCAAGGAGTTGAGCGAGCGGCTAGATGAGGATGACGATCTTAAATCGCTAGCGGAAAAGGATGAGAAGGAATCTTCAGAGATAGAATCGCAAGGCAAGGGCGAGGAAACTAAGTCTGGTAAATCCCAACCTAGTGAATCCCAACCCAGTAAATCCCAGCCTGGCGAGCCAAAGCCGAGTCAGTCCAAACCGAGTGAATCGAAACCGCAGGACGGGAAGTCGCAACAGGGAGAATCACAGCAAGGCAAGTCGTCTCAACAGCAATCTTCCCAACAGCCAAAGTCGCCCGAGCAGGAAGTTCAACAGCAGCTCGAGAAGGCGATCGAGAATATGAAACAGGCTGAAAAAGAACTCGATCAGTCCAAACGCGAAGAAGCGACCGAGCAACAGCGACAAGCCGAGGAAAAATTGCGGGCCGCAATCGACCGGTTGGAGCGAATTCTACGTCAGCTCCGCGAGGAAGAAATGCAACGAGAGTTAGCAAAATTGGAAGCGAGACTGCGTAAAATGGCAGCAATGCAGACCGATGTTCTCGAAAAAACGAAAACTTTGTCAGCGACGCCGAAAATTCAGCGAGATCGCACCACGGATTTGAAGGCGGGCGATTTGGCGTTCGACGAAAAGAAAATCACGCTGGAAGCCGACCGGGCGATGCTTTTGTTGCGTGAAGAAGGCAGTAGTGTTGCGTTTCCCGAGGTCGTTGCCGGAATCAGGTCGGACACCGCTGCTGTTGCTGATCGGCTCGCCCAGACGCAAATTGACGTGGTTACCCAAGGAATACAGTCAGATATCTTGGTCGCGCTGGAAGAAATGATCGCGGCTCTGCAAAAGGCTCAGCGAGACCTCGAAAAACAGCGTCAGGAGCAGCAACAGGGCAAACCCGGGCAATCCGGACAAGGCGAACAGCCGTTGGTGGAAGCACTTGCGGAACTAAAATTGCTACGCACCATGCAAACCAGGATTAAATCCACCACGGATCGCTATTCAGGGCTGCTAGAATCAGGGGAGTCCGAAGGTGATGAAGTTTTGCCGCTTTTGCATAACTTGGCACAGCGGCAAAATCGCCTGTACCAGATCACCAGGGATTTGGTACAGAAACGGAACAAATGATATCGAGGTAACTGTGAACCCATCGTCACTCGGCCGTCAGCGTAAAGCGATCCGCGTCTTGACCAACGTCTTTGTCACCTACCAATTCGTTTTGGTGGCCTCGCTATTCTTCTCTGGCCTGTTTGCCACCGAAACCGCTTTCGCACAATCATCTGGATCGAAGCCATCCAATGCGATCGGATCGTCGCAAGATGGTTTTGAAAATGATGCCAGTTGGCAAATTTACAATGCTGAAACGATGGCTCGGATGCTTCGATCGGCCCTGGATCAGTTGGGGATCACGCCCGACCAAATGGATTTGTCCACCGATGAATTCCTGGACGAGATCGAATCTCGCGATACCGATCCACTGGATGCTTACGTTGAAGTCTCTCGATCACGCGTTTCCGTCGTCGATGCGCTGGTTCGCCAATCGTCGGACAACATTGCCGAAGCAAGTCAGATGATCGATCCGAACACGGCAATTTACGCTGCGATTGAATCGTTGCCAAAATCGATGCGGATGAGTGTTCGAACTTGGCTGGGACGCGAATTGGTCCGCGCCCGTTTGTACGACGAGGCGCTGCCGGTGATCGCAGAAGTAGATCCGACTGAATCAGTCGATCCCGCTGCTGTGCTGTTTTACCGCGGTGCCTGTTACCACTCACTGCTAATGAAGAAGGAAGCTCTGGCTGATCTGCGGAAGTTGTTGGAAAATGAAGACGAAGTGCCCGTGCGTTTTTCCAGAACCGCCAAGATGATGATCGCCGACATCAAACCGCTAAAGGAAGATTCGCTGGATGAGATTTCACGGTTGATGACCGATGTGTCGCGGCGGTTAGACCTCGGACGCAGCGACGATCAAACCAAGGACCAAGAGCAGAAGATCATCGATAAACTGACCAAGTTGATCGAAAAGATCGAAGAACAACAAAAGCAGCAGCAACAGCAACAAGGTCAATCCGGCGGCAGTCCATCCAACGGCCAAGGTGGTCAAGGTTCGCCGATGCAGGACAGCCAAGCCGCCGGTGGAGGTGGCAATGGTGATGTCGACCGAAAGAAAATCGACGACCGTGACGGATGGGGCAATCTACCGCCGGCCGAGCGGCAGCAAACTCTACAGCAAATTAGCCGTGACCTTCCCACTCATTATCGCGAAGCGATTGAAGCCTACTTCCGAAAGCTGGCAACCGAAGGATAGTCCGAGCTTCTCATTTGCAAGCCGGAACAAGCGAAACGCAGTTCAGGCAATTGCAGGACGGGGCATCGTGTTGCCATCACTTCGCTGCGTTTGTTCTGGCCTACCCTACGGCTAACCTAATCTGGGCCCAAAGTAGCAGTCGCGAATCACTGGGCCGGCTTCTGATCCAAAATGATCGGCCAACCACATTCTCTGCTGCTCATCGAACCAGCGAACGGGCATCAAAAACAGCAGCCGATTTTTCTTGCCAACAATGTTTAGCCCTCGGTCGTTCCAGCAAACCTGCGTTAGCCCGGCACCACACAAACCCGCTCGATCGTTTTGTTTGATCCTGGCAACCGACACCAAGTCAGGTGAAACGACAATGTTGTATGTGCCCTGTGATCGGTAGGGTTTGGTTGCCATGCGGATGAAAAATGCTGCCAACGGTACGCTGCAAAACGCCAAGCCGTAGACTGCCAAGATCATATTTTCATAGGGCATTCGTTTGAGATCAAATCGGTCGTAGCCAAACACGAGCGGCGGGATTTGCAGGTAAACCAAAAAAGTCCCAAGCAAAGCTAGTCCGGCAAATGCACCGGTGATCATGGTCTGAGTTCGCCAGCGGTGATGGGGTGATAAACCAACCAAGTCGCGGCCGTGCAGTTGTCGCTCGCCGATCACGACGTTATCGCTGGTTAAATGTTGCCTGTCGGATTCACCCAACAAGCCGATGCCCGCGTCATCCCACCACCGACCATCGTCTGAATCCACCACTTGGACGATGTCCGCACTGCGTATTTTTAACACTTGTTCCGTTCCTGGAACCTTGATCGTAATTCCACGGCCTGAAACACGAACTTGCTTTCGCGTGGCTTCACCAGCCATGCAGATGCTAGGCCCGCGAACTTCAACTTGCTGCATCGAAAAACGCCCTTGTATGTTTCCGATCAAACCAGGGCAGGTGACCGCGAAATCATCGCCACGCCGGAAACTAAGGTTGGCTAACCAAGCAGTGCCCATGCAAAGCCAAATTGGCATGACAACACAGACGAGGGATAGCGTACTGCGCCAAAGCAGAGCACAAAACAAAAGTAGAAAGAGCGATCCTGTGATCATCAAAGCATCGAAGACTGCATGCCGCGATGAAGCACGCTGTGAACGGATGCCAGCAATCGATGCATCAAGCTTGAATTCGTAAATCCGAAACTGTCCTGCATCACCCCGCACAAGCAGCGTTGATTCGGAATCAGGTTCCGATGCATCGCTTGGCGGTGAATAAGGATTGACGGTCAAGGCTTGATCCAAACAACCGGTTTTTTACGTCGCGGATAAACTTCGGTGCAGAGCATGCACTTGGTTCCATCGCAGCCTCGTGCGGTGCAGTGTTCGCGACCGTAGAAAATGATTTGCAGATGTAAATCATTCCATGAATCGATAGGGAACAGCTTCTTCAGGTCTGCTTCGGTTTGAACGACGCTCTTTCCGTTGGACAACCCCCAACGCTGAGCCAGACGATGGATATGCGTGTCGACTGGAAACGCCGCGACGCCAAACGCTTGGCTCATCACGACACTTGCCGTCTTGTGTCCAACGCCGGGAAGCGATTCAAGCTCTTCGAACGACTGCGGAACCTGACCATCGTGAACATCCATGACCAGCGATGATAACTTCGCCAAGTTCTTGGCTTTCTGCTTCGATAGCCCCAGTG
>CAYVAN010000120.1:0-439 GCA_964449225.1 uncultured Rhodopirellula sp. | reverse complement strand
ATCCCGCATACGCTCAGGTGTCCCGGCCACGCGAAAAAGTTCGGGCGTGACTTCATTGACCTTTTTGTCAGTGCATTGAGCACTCAGCAAAACTGCGACCAACAGCGTGAAATCGTCGACATGATCCAGCGGAATTGGCGGATCTGGATACAGTTGGGCCAGCCGAATCCGCAGGTGGTCAGCACGTTCTTGTTTGAGCATTTGGATCCTGTTTCTTCTGATATCAACGCATTGGCGAATCGCCCGCCGACGTTAAACTATCGTCCGTCAGTCAATCAGCAACAGTGTGGCCGAACGCTCTGCGGTCGGACCTAGTGGTCTGTCAGGATTAAGGTTTAGAGTGTCGTATTGGATCTTGTTAAGGATCCCTGCGTTTCAGGATCTTTGACAAGATCCACTACCCGAAATTTTGGATTGAACGGACCGCCAGGTCCGACCG
>CAYVAN010000119.1:0-14327 GCA_964449225.1 uncultured Rhodopirellula sp. | reverse complement strand
GCTAAGTAGCCATGGCGTCAATTCTGTTGGTCGACGATAGCCAAACGCACACACTTATGATGCGTCGCATCTTGGAAGATGGGTCGCATACAGTAACCTGCGTTTGCGATGGTCAGCAAGCTCTCGAATCTTTGCGGACTTCGGTACCCGATCTAGTCGTAACCGATCTACAAATGCCAGTCGTCGATGGAGTGCAGCTAGTCACGGACATCGCGAATCAATATCCATCACTGCCATCGATCGTGGTGACCGCCAAAGGAAGCGAGTCATTGGCCGTGGATGCATTGGCAAAGGGGGCTGCCAACTTTGTCCCCAAAAGTACACTCAGCAAGTTGTTGTTGCGCGTCGTCCGACAGACGATTCAGTTTTCTCGAGTCATTCGTTCTGTACGTCCGTCGAATGTCCAGTCGGCTCGCCATGAGTGGACGGTAACCCTTCGACCTGATCCAGAAGAAATCGAACCGACTGCTTGGATGGTGATTCAAGCGCTTGCGTGGGCGGGTCGTCTCAATTCAACCGATTTAGTGCGAATGGGAACCGCCGTTGCCAGCTGTCTATTCAATGCCATGTGTTTTGGAAACCTGCAAATACCTGACGAAGAAACGATCGTATCCAGGATTCTTTCCGATGATCCCACCGGAATTGACGATCTACGTGCGCGAGCGAAGACCGAACCGTTTTGCGACCTTTCGACAACGCTGAAAATCTCGATCGGTACCGACGATACTCGCATCTTGATTCGACATAGTGGTCGTGGTCGCGCGACACGTCTGACACCCGCACCTGGCACCCCGGAATCGTTCGAGCGAGAACAGTGCCGCGGGCTAATGCTGATTTCCAGCTTCATGGATGATGTCATCCTACGAAGCGACGCCAGCGAAGTCGTCATGGTGAAAAAGCATCAGTAGTTCGCCCAGACTGGGGAAACGCAGGCGTACCATAGTGGATCTTGTCAAAGATCCCGTTAGGATGCTTTTGTCGACATCGGTAAGAATTGGTGTCGCTGTATCCTTGTGTCCCTGTGTTCTCGAAGAGCTCTATTTGAATGTGTGGAATTGCAGGAACGGTTTGGCGTAACGCATCATCTGGAATTTCTCGCGAAACACTTGGCCGAATGACCGATGCAATCTCGCATCGAGGGCCCGATGATTCGCAAATCTGGATTCAGACCGATCACCATGATGCCTACGGACGAAACGTCGGCATCGGTCTTGGATTTCGTCGGCTCAGCATCATTGACCTGCAAGGTGCGCGTCAGCCGATGGCCAATGAAGACGGCAATGTCCAAATGGTGTTCAATGGCGAAATCTATAACTACCAATCGCTACGAAAACGATTGCAAGGCGGGGGGCATCGCTTTGCCACCGATGGTGATGGCGAATCCATTCTGCATCTTTACGAAGATCTAGGCACCGACTGTTTTGCTCAGCTAAACGGCATGTTCGCGATCGCGATTTGGGATGCCTCGAAAAACCGGCTCGTCTTGGCTCGTGACCGCATCGGCCAAAAACCGCTTTATTATTCCTGCAACGACAATGGTGTTTCAGGCGAAGACCGAATCGTCTTCGGTAGCGAACTAAAGTCTCTGGCGGCGGTCGATGGGGTCTGCAAAGAGGTAGACCCTGCGGCAATCGATGAATTTCTGACTTATCAATACATCCCACATCCCGGGACGATTTGGAAAGGCGTTCACAAACTTCCGCCCGGTCACTTTGCGGTCTTTCAAGATGGCAAGGTAACAGTGACCCGCTACTGGAACTTTGATCCGGCCACCGAAACACCCATCAGCGCCGGAGATGCCCGCGATCAACTACGCGAACTATTGAACGATTCAGTCAAACTACGGATGCAGAGTGACGTTCCACTGGGGTCATTTTTGTCAGGTGGGATCGATTCATCGTTGATCACGGCGATCGCGCAATCCCATTCAAGTGAACCGGTGCGAACCTTCAGCATCGGTTTCCCTGTCGCAGACTTTGACGAAACCAAGTACGCCGCCCAAGTTGCCAAGCACTTGGGGACGCGTCATCAACGGTTCGAGGTTTCACCGAGCGGTGTTGATGTCATTGATAAACTTGTTTGGCATTATGACGAACCATTTGGTGATTCATCAGCGGTTCCCACTTGGTACCTTTCTGAAATGACTCGCGGCGAAGTCACCGTGGCTCTTTCGGGTGACGGAGGTGACGAACTGTTCGCCGGTTACGAACGCTACCAAGCACTTTGGTTAAGCAGGCATTTGCAACGACTTTTTCCCTTCCATCGATTACCCGGCATCGGTTTAATTCAACGCTTGCCGGATTCCAACAAACAGCGATCACTGATTCGTCGCGGAAAGCGTTTCCTGGAAGCTTTTGGACAACCCACCGCGCGTCGATACTTGAATTGGCTACAGATCTTTCCTGAATCGATGCGAGGTTCGCTGTACACCGACGACTTTGCACGATCGTTGCCAAACGCCGACCCGTTTGACTTTCTTGACTCAGTTTGGCAACGAAGCCATGGCCGCGATGTCGTCAGCCAGGCGAGCATGTCGGACGTGTTGTCATATCTTCCGTGCGATCTATGCACCAAAGTCGACATTGCCTCGATGGCCCACGGTCTGGAAGTACGACAACCCTTGTTGGATCATCGCATCGTCGAGTTTGCTGGTTCATTACCCGTCCGTCACAAATTTCGTGGCCGCCGCGGCAAGCTGATTTTGCAAGACACTTTCGGATCGATGATCCCAGCTTCCATTTTTACTCGCAAGAAAATGGGATTCGGAATCCCGATCGGTGGATGGTTCCGCGATGAACTTAAACCGATGGTCCACGACACACTGCTTGCCAAAGACGCCAAGATCGCACCCTTCTTCAATCGCGACGTGGTAACCGAATTAGTCCGATCCCACCAAGCGAGCGAACACAATCATGGGTACCGATTGTGGAACCTGCTGATTCTAGAAAAGTGGCTCCGCAGGTGGACTTGATGTCAGCGCTGCAACACCGTTACGAGTCGATCAAGCATTTCATCACTGTGGTCTGCGGACAATGAGATTCTTAATCGCGAACTTCCGTTTGGAACCGTAGGTGGGCGGATTGCAGGAACGTAGAAACCTTGATTCCAAAGTTGTTCTGACCTTTCCAATGTTTCCTGTTCACCGCCAATGACAATCGGGATAATTGGAATCTCATTTTCGATTCCTTCGATTGAAATTCCTAACCGTTGCCGGAATCGTGCCGACAGTTCGCGGACTTGGGTTCTTCTTGAAGGCTCGGATTGGATTTTGGCGATGGAATCCAGTGCGGAAATAACAACCGTAGGTGCAAGCGAAGTGCTATAGATCAGCGAACGACAACGGTTGACGAGATAGTCGATAACAACTTTGGGACCGGCGACGAAACCACCTTGGCAACCGATTGCTTTGCTGAGCGTTCCGATTCGAATCGGGGTACGGTTCTTGACGTTCAGTTCTTCACAAACGCCGCTACCGGTTTCGCCCAAAACCCCCGTACCATGTGCTTCATCGACCAGAACCGTCGCACCGAACTGATCCGCTAAATCACAAAGCTGAACCAACGGCGCGATATGTCCATCCATGCTGAACACGCCATCGGTCACGATCCAAATCGTTTGATATTCAGATTGATGCAGCGATAACAGCTCAGCAACGCGATCGCAATCACGGTGAGGATAGACAATGCAGTTCGCACCAGACATTCGACACCCATCTATCAGCGATGCGTGATTGAGTTCATCGCTGAGTATGAGATCTCCTTGGCGGGCAAGTGTAGCGATCGCGCCGCTGCACGCCGCATAGCCGCTTGGAAAGACGACCGCGGACTCCGTTGACTCCAATTCGGCGATGGCGTCGGCGAGTCGTTGATGGTTCTCTGTCCAGCCGCAAACAAGAGCACTGGCACCACTGCCGCGAACCTCCACCGATGCTGTCTTGGTGTTGGAAAGGCCCAGGTAATCGTTACTGCCAAAATTGATCAACGTTCGCCCATCGTGATCAAAAGTCACGCCGTTGATCGATCTGGGGCGTAGCGTCCGACAACGCCCAACTTGTTCGAGGCGAGCAAGTTCATCGGCAAAATGTTTAAAATCTTGCAAGTGCATTCCTAGCGTGAAGTCAGACGTTCATTGAGCTGCTGCTGAAGATTGCTCCGCAGGCTTTGCTATTTGATGCGAAAATCATAAGCCAGCCTACAGTAGAGGAAATCGTGGCGAGATGGAAGAAACCGGAAGTGATCGATCAGTAAGTTCTTCAATCAATGACGATTGCCGCGTGCTAAGATGGTGGGACAACCGAATCGAAATTTCAACCTGATAGAGCTGACATGGAATCCGATGTACCGATCATTCGATTGGCCGACTTTTTAAAAATCGCGGGACTCGTCCACACCGGGGGTGAAGCAAAAGTCCGCATTCAAGCTGGCGAAGTGTCCGTCAACGGCGAAGTAGAAACCAGAAGACGCAAGCAATTGGCGATCGGCGATGTAATCGAAATGATGGGTCAGCAAGTCGAAGTTGACTTTGACGAAAATGCCGAATAAGCCACAGGCAACGGGAGAGCTCAGTGTCGACAAAGACTTGACCGATCTACACAGCATGTGCGGGAACGTGTCACGTTCCAGCGATCACGAGCAATTCGACTGATTTGATTACCTGGGCGGAAGGAACTGCCGGTTATGAAACTTACAAAACAATGGCTTTGCCGATTTATTCCCGCTCGCAAGCTTGCGGTCGGCTTCTTAGGAATCGCCGCGATTGGAGTCTCCGCTGGGAACGCGAGTGCTGACTGGGCCAGTTTCTGGCACAAGTTTCATGTTGACAGCGCCCGCAACAATGCTTGGCCCGACCCTTTCAACGAAGCCGACGCACGAGACGTCGTCGCACCGTTTGAAGTAATGAAGCAGAACGGCTGGAAGCTCCACAACACGATCGGTCACGATTTGTTTCGCGAAGGCGACGGTGAGTTGATGGCATCAGGAACCAATCGTGTTCGCTGGATTGCAACGCAAGCACCGGAAAAACGTCGTACGATCTTTGTTCTGAAGGGACACACCCATCTTGAAACCGAGGCACGCTTGGCTTCGGTTCGTCAAACACTTTCCAGCATGAACTTGAACGGCAACGAACCGAACGTGGCCGTGACCCATGTGCAGCCAGCGAAGGCATCTGGTGTATGGGCAGCGAAAATCAGTCGTGACGGAATCGCTGCAACACCGCGGCCTCAACTACCTCAAACCAGCGCCTCGGGTACACAATCAGCTGGAGTTGCTAGCGGCACGCCGTAGAAACCCATTCGGTTAGCTTCCACCGGTCGAACAATGACGGCTGTTTCTCAATCGATTGATTGTGGAACAGCCGTTTTTTTGTTCGAAATCTGCTTGATTGATGATTGTGTTCAAGTCTCCCAATCAATCAAGACGATCCACCCTTTGGAACCAAACCATCTAACCGTGCCAATCGTACTTTTAGCTCACAAGCGGTGAGCGAAGTTCGTAGGAGAGAAACGATCGTGAAACTCACGAATAAAACCCGACGCGCCCTGCTTGTTGCCTTGATTGCCAGTTCAACGACTGTTGCATCCACCGGGTGTTCCAGCAGTGGTTTTTCGATGGCCTCGATGAACCCATTCTCCAAAGCGACTCCGTCGATTGGTGAAGCAGGTGGGAAGCCAGGAATGACCGATTCGATCGCCGCTGGTGCGTCCAGTGCGGGCGATACCATGCGGTCCGTTGGCACCTCTGCAAAGGGAATGTTTGGAAAAACGACGTCAGCCGTTGCTGGCGTTTTCCGTCGTGATACTCCCGAAGCCGACGCCGTGGTCGATAAGGCCGACCCATTGCGTTTGGACAATAAGCCGAAAAAAGTTGATCCAGAAGTGTTCGTGGCTAATGGACAACTATGGGAATCGACCGGTGAAATGTCCAAGGCAATGGAAAGCTACACGCACGCCTTGGAAGTTAACGCGAAACACGCACCTGCTTTGACAAGTCTGGCACGGCTTCACTTCCGCCAGGGAAATCTGGCGCAAGCGGTTTCTTACTTTGAGCGTGCTCTTGTCGAAAAACCTCAAGATGCGGGTCTTCACAACGACCTGGGATTGACGTTAAGCAAGTTAGGCAAGCAACCTGCTGCTGTCGCTTCACTTGAAAAAGCACTACAGCTTGCACCGGGGACATCTCGCTATGCAAATAACTTGGCGAGCGTCAAGTTTGAGAGCGGTGATCCCAATTCCGCACTGATGGTACTGATGCAGAACAACAAGCCAGCAGTAGCACATTTCAACATGGCCTATCTGCACTTCAAGAAGGGTCAAATGCCGCAAGCTCAAAACCACTTGGGCCAAGCGATGACGTTTGAACCTCAAGCGAGCACCGATCCAGCGACAGGTCGAGCGATTGAACGATCGCGTCAGATGCTGGCCCAGATTCAAGGGTCGGTTCCAGGCACGAACCCAAACCTTCCATCTAAGGCAGGGGCGATTGCCAACGCGTCACCAAGACCAACTTTCGGAAGCGGACCAGCGACACCAAAACCCGGTTACGCAGTACCCACTCAACCAACCGGCCAAGCGAATGTTTCCAATATTGGCACCGCGAAAACGGGAGTTGCCAGTACCGCTTCGATGGCTCCTGCGATGGCAGCAATCACACCACCGCCTACGGCAAACGTTGCATCAACGAAGGTTGCGCCGCCAAAGACAATTGCTCAAACGGTATCGACGCCAACGGCTGGACCCGCTGCTGCTGCGGAAGCAGTCGTGAAAACTGCTTCCGCTGCGACCAACAGCAAGTGGAATTCCTGGAATCAAGCGGCCAGTGCGACCAGCGATGCATCTGCATCGGCTCCGATCCGCGCGGGACAGGCTTCGACGACACCACCAGCAAAGCCGACATCGACTTCTATCGAAAAGGCCGAACCAGCCAGCTCCTTCTCGCTGCCCGATGGCTTCACGCTGCCCAAAAGCCAGTAACGGCTGGTCTTAATGATGCTAGGTACGCGTGACGGGGACTTGGTAAGCTGCTGACTTGATATCGTTATTGAATCAGCAGCCAAGATGGCATGTTAAGTTGACGGGAAACCATCCACGCAGTGAAAGCCGTTGCGAAATTGGACTTCGCCGATAAAGAGGTGCAGTTACTTTCGAAGCTGAACTAAGCTTAAAAACGAACTTATCGTTCTTCTTCGGGAACATCGGGATAAGGAAGAGGGACGTCGTGTAGTTCAGCCAGCGCGTTGCTGGCGGCGTGCTGTTCAGCGTCTTTTTTGTTACTTCCCCAAGCTGATGCGAAAACGCGGTCACCTATGACGGCAGAAATCAGAAATGATTTTCGATGATCGGGACCGGATTCACGAACCAACTTGTACACCGGAGTACTTGCTAGTTCTCGCTGAGCGTACTGTTGCAGCGATGACTTGTAATTGATCGCGCCTTCGACCGCGCGGTAGACTTCATCGGCCAACCAATCATGCAGCCGATCACGAATCACCTCGATGCCGCCATCTAAATAGATTGCTGCAATCACTGATTCGAAAACGTCACTGACCAACGAACGTGGAAAACTGCGGTTTCGCGTTACCCCTCTGCCCACGATCAAACATTCGTCGAGGCCAAGTTCACACGCGACTTTGCCGCACGCACGACGGCTGACGACGGCTGACTTGATCTTGGTCAAATCACCTTCGCTGTATTCAGGGTATTCTTCATAAAGCCATTGGCAAACGGTCAGTCCTAAAACCGCATCGCCAAGGAATTCCATCCGTTCATTGCTCGCCAAACGATTGCTTGCCCCCGAAGCATGGGTCAGAGCAGACAGAAGCAGCGAAGGATCCCGAAACTTGTAGTCAATAATCTGCTGACAACGAATCAGCTTGGATTCTTGATCGCTTCCTTGAACTCCGTCAGCTGCATCAACCAGATTGATGGTCGGACGATGATCGTCGCCTAAAACAAATGACTTTTCAGGATCGGAATCGTGAGGATTCACTCGTTGATCGCGTGACCGTTTCGCCCGCGCCCTTGATGTGATGTGCCCTGATCTAAACCCAAGGCCGAACTGTCCATGACAAGTTTCGTCACATGCCGGTGAATGGGGATCACGTCGAGATTACTCGCACGCCCCACCCATCGGTGTGTGACCACTGGATGGAATGGTAACAGGTTGGCCGCCGGGCCGCCAGATTTGGTGCAGCTTGACCCAGGGCAAATCACTTTTTCGCTTTTGGGGTGTCGTCAGTAGGTAGCGATCGCCGCGTAGGCGTTCGGTTTCCTTGCAATCGACGAAGCTCTACGCGAGCTTCGCTACGGCGATACGGTCTCCCGTTTGGAAAACTGACTTGCCCTGTCTGAACCCGCACCCGCCATCGGGTTCAATCACGCCTCGTCGATACTGGACTGAACCCTGGCCAGATCAGCTACGTTTGGGAAGCAACTCACTCGCTGGAAATCTGAGCTTTCGCTCCTGCTTCGGCAATCTTTTCTGGATCATCAATAACCAGATAGTGGCCGTGATCCGCCGTCACAATGACTGCGGTTTTATCCCATGCGTTGGTTGCGTTGATCCAACTGATCACCGTCTTAAATGCCGCTTCACCACTTAGCGTCGCCCCGATGCTATTGTCCAGATTGTTGGCGTGATTGGCCCAATCCACGTCGCCCGCTTCCAGCATCAACCAGAAGCCATTTGGATTTTTCTCCAGCACGGTCAATGCTGCTTCGGCCATATCCGCCAAAGTCGGATTTTCTTGAATGTCTGCATCCGTGTAACGCTCGGTTCCTGCTGCATCAAACGTAGGCGTGTAGTCACCGTCGGCAGTCTGGAATGGCAGGTGACCTTTCTTGGTCCCAAAGAACCCCAGTAAACGTGCCGATTCATTGGATGCTTCGCCTGAATCGAATTGATTCGTTGCCGCGACCTCCCGAGCCGCCGCCATCAGCACTTCGCGACCAACGGTTCCTTTGGTTCGCTGCGCCACGACATAGTTGCCCCCATTTTTGACGTCTGCTTTGTGCAAATCATCTTGGTGCAAGAACGGGTTGCCGGTGGCATAATTTTCGCCTTGGGATCGATCACTTTTTTTGCCTTCGCCCCATCCACCACCGATCAAAACGTCGACACCTACCAACGGATCATTGCGATGCGATGACGAAGGCAAACCCAACATATCTCTTGCGATGTCTTGATAGTCTTTCCGAAAGACATTGTTCGCGTAGGCAGCGGCCGGTGTCGCGTGGCTGATCGGGACGCTGGTGACGACTCCAATGCTCATCCCATTTTCAGCTTGCAGTCGGCGTGCAATGGGGACCAGCTGAGTCCCATCGGGAGCATAATTGATGGCTCCGTTGTAGGTTTTCTTTCCCGTCGTGATGCTGGTCGCTGAGGCGGCTGAATCCGTCACGCTGTGGGGACGTTCGCGATCAAGCCCCATCAAGTAGTTTCTGCTGGGTTGTTCATGCCACGGCACATCCCCGCCTCGCAGCACGTCGTAGCCGCCCGTCGATTCCTTCGAACAACTGATCACCGTTTGCGAGTTCACGTCCGTCTTTGCACCGGTGGCAAATGCACTGGTCACGACCAAACCGAAATCGGTCACCGCGCGACATTCATCTTGAAAAGCTAACCCGCTGCCGCGTCCTTCGTCATAGCTAATTCGACCTTGTTTGAAGATCGATGCAGCGCGAGTGGTTTGCCAATCCATTCCATCAAAAATAATGACGATGATGTTCTTGAATCCAGAATCAATCGCGTCAAGTTGCAGTTGATAGAGTTCACTTTGATCGAAATAAGTTGCGTCCGGGTTGACTGTCCCTTCAGGTACTCGTCCGTAGAGTTGCTTCAGTCGATCCGCATCTTTGTAAATGCTGCCCTTGTTTCTGATCGCATCGAGCGTGATTCCAAATGTGTAGACAGGAATCAGGCGATTGCTGTGGTTCAACCAATTACTGAAACGGTCGCCCTGGTTTCCCCAATGGCCGTAAACCGGTTTCTGAGATCGCATGGACTGCGATTGCAAATCTCGCATCAGATCGCCAGTGCTGAATTTTGAATCCCGCTTGTCTTTTTGCGACAGCTTATTCTCTGAATCAGCTGTTGGCTCCCCTTTGGTCTCCCCTGCTGGCTGGGCCGCGATTGCGCCCACTTGGGCGAAAGCTTGCGAACACGGAATCAGAAAACATAGGAATAATCCAAGTTGTAATAATCGAATCATCAGCATTGTCGGAATAGCGAGTGTAGATAGCCAAGTAAACAGAACTTTCGCAGCAGCCCGATCCTAGTGATCCGAGTTTTATTTGCCATCAGGCATTAATTCCCGGTCGCGCCAATCGCCAGCAGATATTCTTGCCGGTCCCGACCGTATCCGACCCCTGTGCGGAGATAAAGCCGATTGTCGACCGCCACGGGACTGGCAAACATTGAATTTCCGGTTTGATTTTCAGCCAAAATTTCACATCGCTGTGTGTTCGTGGAAATGACAACAACATTGCCATCTTCGGACGCCGTGTAGATCCGGTCACCAACCAATAGAGGCGATGCACTGACTGCACCTTTAAACAATCGTTTCTGCCAAGCCTTATCGCCATTGTTGGCATCGAAGCAATGAGCAACGCCATAGTCATCCAGGGCCAATAAATGATCACCGAAAACAAGCAACGATTGCTCGTAACATTTTACACGGTTGTCCCACACGCGAATCTTGGTCCCATCACCGCGAACGCACCAAGTTCCTCTTCCGGGATTGCCGCCGCTGACAAAAATGTTGCGATTATTCCAAACGACCGTCCCACAAATCGCATCGGTGCTTTCATCGATTGACCAAAGTAGTTTTCCATTGACCGGATCATAGCTATTGATGGTGCTGGCACCCGCCAAAAAGAGCTGACGCGTTCCACCAACATTGGCCACAATGGGCGAGGCAAAATTCAAGTTGATTGGACGTGGTGCTTTCCAAACTTGCTTCCCTGTTTCGCGATCAAGACCATACAGCCCACTCTCATCACCGTCATACTCTGCAGCCACGATCACGACTTCACCTTCGACAACCGGGCTGGCACCGTAACCAAACTGGAACTGATCGGGCTTAAATCTGCATACTTTCTTTTGCCAAACGATCTGCCCGTCGGGCGTCGTCTTGCTAAGGACTATCGAATCGTCGGTGTCAAAGCAAATGAACAAATGCTGCCCATCAAACGCGGGCGTAGGCGAAGCATACGAATTGTTGGAGTGGATTCTTTCAGGCAACCCATTGCGATGCAAAACGGTTTCGCCCACCAACCTGCCCGTTTTTCGATCAAGCTTTATGAGTGCCTGCGTTTCCTGATCACGGTCGGCGGTGGTCAAGAAAATTGCATCGTCGGTAACCACGGGCGACGAATGCCCACGACCCGGAATCGCTGTTTTCCAAATCACGTTTTTACCGGTGGCCATGTCCCACTTTTCAGGAACTTGATTTTCAACCGCAGCATGATTGTCACCAACCAAGCCCCGCCATGACGGCCATGTTTCCGAGTAGACGTTCGGTGTGGTGAAAATGATCAGAGTAACGCAAGCCACAAAGTGCCGAAGTGAGATCGATACGATTCGTGTCAAAGTGAAAATTGGCATGTGCATCTTCTCAAAGGAAGTTCTTATTTCGTTACTCAGTTTATCTCAATTGAGATGATACTGATCGCAAAAGAAGCTAACCATCAACTTTCGAGTTTGCGGATTCAGAAAGGTCAGCATATGGCCCTGACCTGCGATGATGTTTAAGCGATGGTCGACCCCAATCTTTTCTTGTTTGGCACCAAAGATCTTGGACCCCTCAATGGGCACAATGATGTCTTGGTCGCCGTGAATGATGCTGGTGACAGGATCAGACTTCGAGACATGAGCGAGTGGTGAAGCGGATTTGTACAAGTCGGGTAGTTCACGGCGAGAACCGCCCAAGAAATATGCAAGGGTTGTGTTATCGATTGGCAAGTTTTGAAAGTCACATGGCGGCCCACCTGCGCAAACGGCTTTGACCTTGGGGAGCTTAGACCAACGCGGATCTTCGACCGACCAATGACTCGCGGCGGACTGGACCTCCATGGGTTCGTCGGCAAGCGATGCCGCTAACAAAACCAAATGACCGCCAGCGGAGTATCCAAAGAGTCCCAACTTTTGCATATCAAGCGAAAGCGAATCACTTTGGTCTTTCGTCCATAACATTGCGCTACGAACGTCGTCGACTGGCGATGGAAATTTATCATCAGGTGCCAAACGATAATTGATGGCTACCGCAGTGATCCCGGCGCTGGCAAGTGAGCGGCAATAACTTTCCAACGTCCATTTATCACCGCTAATCCATCCACCACCATGGACCAACAACACGACTGGATAGCCAGAAACCGGTGCAACTGAACTGGGGCGATAAACGTCACAAAATCCAAACTCGTTTGCTTCGTCGCAGTATTTCTGATTTCGTTGGATTTGCACATCGTTGCTGGTGACCACGGCGGGTTTGGCACCGGGGTCTGCGGCAATGCAAACGCTGCCTGTTGAAATCGCAACAACACCAGCGAGCAATAGGGAAACAAAAAACGATTTGAGCATGGATGACTCTGGTGACTGCAATTGATATTGGGCCTGTGATTCGACTAACGTCCAAGACAAGAACGCTAATGCATTCTACCTTGTTGCCAACTCAATTCGTCAAAGGATCGCGACGATGATCCAGGCAAAGGGCTGCTTCGCGCCGATGCAACAGGCAACTCATCCAAAGTCGCGTAAGCAATTAAGGATTGCAAATACACGTGGTCCTGAGTGCTGTGCGGTTCTTTGACGCTTTGACCCAATTGGTACCCCGTGAATGCCGACGGGAATTTTGGCCGGGGGCTTCACTTGCAAGCTTTTGGCAGATCCGCGTCGCCGCCAACATCAGAAGTAAGTCAGCAGGCGGAACAAACCGGCGGATGGTGCGCATTGCAGACAATGCGCTCGGACGCCGCAAAAGCCTTATCTAGTCGGCTAAACCACCAACGTTGTCAGTCGGATAGAAATGGCCGCCCCGAAAATCAGGGCGACATGGCAGGGCATATCACTGTGCCTGATGATGAATCCGCGTCATCGGTCGTTAAGATGGTCCGAAGATCCGAATGTTGGATCTCGCGACTTGACGGTCTCGTCAAGCTGTTCGTCTGAATTGTTCATCGATGACTGAATATCCGATGATTGTGAGATCGATGATTGCGAAAGGCGAGCCAGTCCTACGAACGGAAATGAGGTGCCATGGACAGTTTGGATGAAGGCGGGGCTGTCGGTGGTCGTTTGCATGAGATCTCTTTAGGTGGGAGTTGTTTCTCGAATCGGACCGGCGATGCATCCCGCCAGCCAGAAGAAACTCGAATCAAAGAAACAATGTGCAAGGGCTGTACCAAATCGCGATTCCTGAAAGAAAGGCCTCTTTTGCAAAGGAAACTGTCGCGAATGTGGTGCCCAAAAATCAGATTGACTGCCTATACTGGCGTCCCTCCTATACTTTTTGGCCGTGTGTCCGTTCTCGGTCAGTGAATCCCATTTTGATGCCCCCCAACTGCCTACTCTATGACTGATCAACTTAATACGGTCGATGAAGCCGTCGAAGCCATTCGACGAGGTGAAGTCGTGATCGTCGTGGACGCCGAAGACCGCGAAAATGAAGGCGACTACATCTGTGCGGCTGAGAAAGCGACGCCTGAGGTGGTCAACTTCATGCTTTCGGGCCGCGGCCAGTTGTGCGTATCGATTCTGCCACCGGTTGCCAAAAAGCTGGAACTCAGTCCCGTCGTGGTGCAGAATGATGCACCGCTGAAAACCGCATTCATGACGCCAATCGACATCCACCACGCCAAGACTGGAATTACCGCGACCGAGCGCAGCGAGACCATCATCCGCTTAGCCAGCGGCGACTGTGTTGCAGAGGACTTTGTCAGACCCGGTCACGTTTACCCACTGCTGGCGAAACAGGGTGGAGTGCTTCGCCGTGCCGGACACACCGAAGCGACCGTCGATTTGGCCCGCATGGCTGGGTTAGCACCCGCTGGGGCACTCTGCGAAGTCTTGTCCGAATCGGGTGATCGTGCGACCCGCGATGATTTGTACGCGATCGCTAAAAAGCACAACCTCAAAATCATCAGCATTGAACAACTGATCGCTCATCGACGGGTCAGCGAAAAACTAGTAAGCCGTTCAGCCGAAGCCAAATTGCCGACTCGGTACGGCAATTTCGACATCAAGGTTTACGACGTTCAATACGAACCACAAGAACCCGTCGCGCTGGTCTTTGGTGATCTAACAGCCGACGGTCCGCCGCCGCTCGTTCGTATGCAC
>CAYVAN010000118.1:0-14346 GCA_964449225.1 uncultured Rhodopirellula sp. | reverse complement strand
ATCATGCCCAACGCACCCTGAACTGCGCTTCGCTTGTTCCGGCCTACATCTACATTCCCTAACGGTTTTGCAAATGCTTTAGGAAAGTGGTGCGGGATTACAGCGAGAAAGTTCTGCGACTGGGTAACAGATGCTAATTTTCTTCTTCTGGACTTTCGAAACTCTTCTGCACCGATTGGTAGTTCTCCATCATCGATTCAAGCTGCTTTTGCAATCGATCCAGATCGCGGCCGTTGTCGATTGATTCTTCCATGATGGGTCGCAACCATTCTTGCATCAGGTGGAATTGGCCCTTCACCAAATCAGCCAACACGCGCGGCACCTTGTGCTGCACCAACACTTTTTGTTCCGGCGGATTGGATGCTTGTTGCTTGGCGATTGCCGCCATTTGATCGCTTGTCGATTGCAACGCCGATCGGACCAAATCGATCCGCGCGTCCATGCGATCTTCCGATGATGTATCAGTAACGGAGACCGCCTTGCTGATCACTTGCCGAATCGATTCCAGGCCATCACGCATCGAAGCCAGTTGCCGCATCAATTGCCCAGCTTGGTCGTCGCTGTCCAAACCTGACATGCGAACGCTTTCCAAATACGCATACTTAATCGCGTCCCAGCGTTCTTTTTCTTCGGCTGATAAGATACCGATTAGCTCTTTGAACTTTAGCACATTGGCTTCGTTATCGGTCGTCAATGTTTGAGCGTCTTGTTCGTAGGCGCTGACGATCAACGATTGCAGTTCGGATTCGTTCATGACAGCGGCGACCTTTTCGGCCATCCGATTCATATTTCGATAACTGCCCTGCAACTTAAACGGCGGTTCGGTACGGTAGGCATCGGCTTGGGCGGCCGATCGAATGTACGCCCGATTGACCTTCAACACGACATCGCGAACGCGAAGCAGCTTTCGCATCACTTCGAACATTTCGCGAATCTGATCGAGCGACAATTTGCTTTCCAGCTCAATGCCTTCGATCGAATCACGCATCGCAGCTTGAATGATCGCGCGTGCGTCTTCGGGTGGACAGGTCGATAGCGGTGCCAGCGTCGGGTTGCTGGTCAGAGCGTTTTCCAGATAGCTAATCTCAAACGCTTCGGCTGAATCGCCAATGATCTCACCCAAATTGTAAACGTCGGCGCGGTTGGAAAGCATGTCGGGAACCTGGAACCGTTCACCGCTTTCGGTGTACGGGTTACCAGCCATTACCACGGCAACACGTCGACCACGCAAATCGTACGTGCGAGTCTTTCCGTTTCGTACGCCTTCGATCTTACGAGTCGCATCGCAGAGCGAAATGAATTTTTGCAGGAACTCAGGATGCGTGTGCTGAATGTCATCCAAGTACAGCATCACGTTGTCCCCCATTTCCAGCGCCAAGTTCAATCGCTGGACTTCTTCGCGCGCCGCTGCATTGGGAGCTTCGTCCGGATCCAGCGACGTAACGCCGTGACCGATCGCCGGTCCGTTGATCTTCATGAACACAATGCCCAGCCGATTGGCAACGTATTCCATCAACGTCGTCTTCCCGTAACCCGGTGGCGAAATCAGCAGCAACAGCCCCATCCGATCGGTGCGTTTGCCTTCGCCCGCCGCCCCCATTTGCTTGGCCAAGTTGTCGCCGATCAGCGGCAAATAGACTTCATCGAGTAATCGGTTACGCACAAAACTGGTCAACACACGCGGCTTGAACTCCTCCAAACGCATGTCTTCACGTGCTTCATCGACGATACGAGCCTTGGCAGCATGCAAAGCACGAAATCGCGGAACCACATCCGTCAAATAATCGCCAAAGCGCGAGAGCGTTTCGTGATAGTGGATCACCATGTCGCCACCATGGATCCGCGAGTGATTCCCGGCCAACTTTTCCACCGTCTGCGATAGGGAGGATTCGACGACCTGAAAGTCATTCAAAGGTGACGCAATTCGCCAAGCAAGTTCGTCGCGGTAAGCTTCGGCTGGATCCGACGGATCATCACCAGCATGTTTTTGAAAGAACGCGTCCGCCCAGTTTCGTGCGAGCACGAATTGCCGAACCGGAGACGTTTCTTTTTTGATTGCCGCATCCAACAATTTGCTGCGATCGGATTCAGGCAACGATTCACAGAACTGCTGATACAACGTGGCGGATCGACCGCTAAGCGTTGGGTCGCGGTGCGGCGAAATTAGTTCATCAAACAAATAATGGCTGACCGTTGCAGGGGTCACGTCACGGGGAAACAGGCCTTCAAGGTGGTTCCAGTCACTAGCCGCTAACGATTCCAACCGATGACGAAACTCTTTTGCCGGTTCCGCATCGGGAAACGCGGACGCTAGTTTCGCGAATCCGCCAATCCAATCCGTCATCTGCTTTTGGACTTTCGCATCAAGTATTGAATCGAACCACAATCTCGCGGCCGCACGAACTGATGGAGCATGTCGCAACAGCCCAATCGATCCATCCATCTGCGTCAGCACCGCATGGATCAAGGACGCGTCATGATCGTGAACCCCTTTGGCATATCCTTCATCAAAGCGCCCATCGATTTTTGGTGATTCACCTTTTTGAAATGCATCGACCGCTAGGAACTCGGCGCGATAGAGATCAGCATTCTCGCTGACCCATTCTTGATCCCATAAATCCTTTGCCGCGATCAACGCATCATCGTCCAGCGGTTCAAAAAACTGCGTGCCGGTTAAATGGAGACACATTTCGCCACCACGTAGCACCGTGGTCAGGTCCAGCGGCTGAGTATTGACGGCAAACTTCTGGTTCCCCAAACGAATGATGTCGCCGCCGTCTTCGTAAAGATCTTGGCGGTCACGAAGTTGACGATTGGCGTCTTCACGAATCGTCTTGAGCCGTCCCTGCAAATCTTCCACTCGGACCGCGTCATCAAGTTCATTCAGATCCTCGATGATGCTGCGGACCTTTTCGACCATCAAATCGCCCGCAAAATATGCAGCGATATCGTCTGGTGAGTCCATCTTGCTGACGCGAGAATCAATGCCCTTCAAAATCCGCGTGGCCGCCGATGCCAATGATTCAGCACGTCGGTTACGTTTTTCGATCAAACCGACTTTGCGAGATTCAAATGCTGCGTAGACATCTTCGCGTCGCTCGGTCAACTGAGCAACAAAGTCGTCAAACTCAGCAAACCGTCCTTCCAACTCTTCCAGCGAAACCATCACTTTGGTCAGATAACGATCGCACTTTTCCGGCGTGTCGGACACGTCCAGATAACCGGCAACGGTTTGTTCGAGCAGTTTCAATTGAGACGCAAATTCAGCTTTACCCTCGACGCTAAGAAGCGTCTGCGTGTGATTCGTCAGCTTGCTGCGAACGCGGTTGACCGATGCAAAGACGTCCGAAATCGAATCGATGATTTCAGTCCGTTTGGTGGCATCGTCGATCCGCAGATTGCTTACCGTTTCAGTCAACAATTCTAATTGGCTGCCAGCTTCATCAATGGACTCTTCCAACTTCCTTGCTTGGGCGACCGTCGACACCTCTTCGATCTTCTGATTCGCTTCGGCGATTCGATCAACGTAAGGCGAAAGCGATCCAGGGGTTAGAAGGAAATTCACACACCGCCGGCTTAACCGCTCGGAATGTTCAACCGTCTCGTTTTCGAGCGATTCAATGAGGACTTCGTCGACGTAGCGAAGCTCTTTCAGCCCCAATGCATGACCGCGACTTTTACGAAGCGAAGCCAGGGCACCGACAAAGTCGTCAATCGATTCAAACCGACCATGCTGGATCGACTTTACCAATTCGCCGATCTCAGTTTGCACTTCTTGGGTGCGAGATTCGGTTTCATTGCGAACACGAACGACTTTTTCAAACTCATCGACCGCCGCAACGGCTGAGTCGCGGATCTTTCCAATGGGTTCAGAAAGGGTTTCTGTTTCTGGTTTGGCAATCCAGAAATACGAATCAAGAATGTCGGATGATTTCTTTGCTAAATCGACGTACAGATCCTCGTAGGCATCATCTTTGTCGATCAGTTGCAGCAGCTCGCTGCACTGGGCCATGCCGCCGACAATTTCTTTATTACCGATTTTGAACAGCAACGAATCTGTTTGGTTATCGGGCACATACCCTTCGCCAGCGAACGGGGTTTGCCAGATTTGGATCGCATGATGCTTGGATGGCTCATCTTGCGAACGAAAACAAACCATCTCGCCTTGCGGGAAAAAAGTCTGGCCGTGACACACCAACGGCGTATCGACAGTTTGCCGAATCAGGTTGTACCGAAGCTGGACGTAGGTGCCGGTTGACGAATTGTAAAACAGATACAGATAGTCTTCGCCATTGGGGGCGGCGATGGTGCGTTGATAACGCATCTCAGTCAAGCCGTGATCAAACCGTTTGAATTCGCCGGTTTGCAAGTAGTAGCCACCGGGAAAAATCAAACCATGGTCGCCGGGCAGCATCACGCAAGCGTGTTCAATCTCATCAAGCCGCATTGCGGTGGCGAGCTTGGCGTTGAAAATCAGGTAGCGCGTTTTCTCTTCCTGATACGGCCGCACTTTCATCAATACCAAGTTGCCCAGAATCGCGTAATGGATCTCGGCGTCGTCGAGCGTTTGATCGGGGTCGTCGACGTCTTCGGCGTAAATGCCGGCACCCGACCCGGTATTGTTTTCAACTTTGATCGTCAGATCGCCGCCCACCGCTTCCACGAACACGATGTCGTCGATTGAAATGTGCGGGTGAGCGCCGTAGTGATGCTGGTCGCGGGTCGTTCGGGTCCAGCGGAATTCGTGCTGGGGTGGATCGCGAACTTCGTGCTCGCTGCGATTGTCCAGGTATTCCAGCTTGTCTGTACCGACACGCCATTTGAATGATTTGATATCGCGAGCCGTCTTGCCGACCTGAAAAACCATGTGCAGCATCGGCCCGCTGCGGAAAAAACGTATGAACCGAGTGTCTTTGTAAAATCGATACAGATCGTGAAAGTCACTCACGAACCGGTCATCACCCATTAGGTCCAACGGAACTTCGTGGAACTGAAGATCCGTCATCGTGTACGCACTGAACACATCCGCCAATTCGATTTCAGTCTTCAGACCAAATTGAACGTTGTAACCGAAGATGAACTGATCACCGATCGCGACCAGGTCGCGTGGCGTGCAATTGTGTTCGGTGTTGACCCGTTCGGTCGCTAACAACGACGTTTCGATGTTGCCAAAGACTTCGGCACGCGATGCATTCAGCTTGGTCAACCGAGCGCGCAAGTCCGACGCCGCGTCTCGCAATCGGTTGCGAAGCACTTCGTAAGTTCCGGCGGCAAGTTGTTGATCAGTCACGCGTTGATGTTTCGTGAGAGTGTAAAAACCAATGCCCTGAAAGGGCGGAACAAACTAGCCCACGGCAACGCCCTGGGTGCACTGTTTCTGGGCTGATCTGTTTCTGCCCCTTGCGGCCACTTTTAAGACGTTTTGCTGCTGGTCGCTGGGACGGTCGGCGTCGCTAACAACCGTGACGCTTTTTGATCGGCGACGTTGGCGGTTCCTGCCATGCTTAGCAAGCCGGTCAGTTGTGTCCGTACGTCATCGGTTTTTGCCATGCCCATCAACTTGGCGATTAAGGCTGCGATCGACAGGTCTTTTACACCATCGGAGTCAAGGTTGAACTGCTTGACCAAACTTGCAAGTTGGTCACGGAAGTAATCGGCGTTACCGTCAAAGAACGTGTCCTTAATGTCGGTTGCCACTTTGCTGTTGTAGACAAAGCGGTCAATCGCTTTACCGCCCTTCACGGCCGAAGTGATCTGGTCAAAGAACTCTCCATCGCCACCGACAATGTCAATGCGAGCCGATTTCAAAGCGTCGCCAACCACGCCAGCTTGCGATTCCGCGATGCCGCGTTGAGCATCGATGGCCGCGATTTCAACTTGCTTTTCCTTGTCCAAATTCAACTTGAACTCTTCATGTTCCTTGCCGACGCTGTCGAGTTGTTTCATCGCGTCCGCCTTCTCGGTGATACCGATTGCTTCGGCGCGGTATTTTTCCAATTCGACATTGGCTTCGGCTAAACCTTGTTTCTCGATCGCCGTCGCTTTGGCTTCGATCACGGTGGCTTCGGCTAAACCAGGTGCAGCGGTTGATGCGGCATCCGCTTCGGCCAACATTTTAGCAGCGGCGGTGTCTTTTTCGGCCGCATCGCGGCGGGCTTCCGAATCGATGCGAACCTTCTCTGCCATCAATTCGCTGGATTCCTTTTCCGCCTGGGCCTGTTGGGTCAGACGAATCAGTTCTTCCTTGGCCTTCATTTCGGCGGCGGTGACTTGCACCTGTTTCAATCGATCCGCTTTGGCAAACTCTTCGGTGTCCTTGATACGCTCTTGCTCTTCAACGACCGCTCGTTCGACGGCGACGCGTTCGCGAATGACTTCTTGGATATTGCGTTTTTCGGTTTCGATCGCCTTTTCTTTTTCGACTTCGGCAACGCCGACGACGCGCAATCGCTCGGTCATTTCAAGGTCGCGGTCACGATTGACTCGTTCCAATTCGACCGCATCGGTTTTTTCTTTGTTTCGCATCGCGACCAAGATTTGACGGTTCTTGTTCTCCTCGGCCACACCGACTTCTTCTTCGGTGATGATGCGAGCTCGTTCGGATTCCAGCTTCTGTTCTTCCTGGACCTTGGCGGCACTAGCGGTTTCACGAGCGGTGATTTCGGCAATTTCCCGTTTTTGCTTTTCAACCGCTTCGACACGTTGTCGTTCGAGCGCCAGAATGGTTTCCTCCGCTTCGACGTCTTGCTTTTTTAGCGTTTTTTCTTTGTCGCGAGTGAATTGATTTTCCTTGACCTTTTCAGTCGCGGTCAGTTCGGTGATTTTTTTGATCCCCTCGGCGTCCAGAATGTTGGTCGGCGACAACAGGTCAAGGGGCGTCTGTTCCAGATAATCAATTGCCGCATCATCCAAACGATAACCGTTTAGGTCCGTACCAATCACCTTTAGGATTTCGTCTTTGAACTTGTCACGCTGGTCGTACAAATCAACAAATTCAAACTGTTTGCCGACGGTCTTCAACGCTTCGCTGAACTTAGCGTCGAACAGTTCACGCATCGTTTCCATTTCGCTGCAACGTTTTGCACCAATTGACTGGGCGACGACTTTCATCTCGTCTTTGGAACTATCGACACGAATAAAGAACGCGACTTTGATGTCTGCACGGATGTTATCGCGACAGATTAGCCCTTCGCTGCCCTGACGACTGATTTCAAAACTCTTTAGAGTCAAATCCATGAATTCGTAGCGGTGGAACAAAGGAACAACAAACGTTCCTTCGGCCGTGTAAACGTCCAGTCCGCTGATGCCGGATTTGATGATCGCTTTATCGGGGCCAACCACGATGTAGCATTTCTTGAACATGATCAGCGTAGCGATCAACGCTAAGATCGCGATCGCGGCGACGGCTGACCAGAAAAACGGCCAGCTTACTTCTGCAAAGATGAACATGGGGCTCACGATGTGGACTCCGTGGGTAGTGATGTAACTTGGTAGATTCTAGTTTCGCGATCAAAGCCGGTGATCAACACTTCTTCGCCTTTTTCAAAATGCGGTCCGTCGGTACGAATGTTCAACAGCAGCGGTGCCGCTTGGGTGCGGAACTTGGCTTGCCCAAAATCGGGCGTCGCTTGCAGGCTGCAAACCTCGCACGTCGCACCAACCAATCCGGTGGATTCGTAAGACGGACCCGCGACGAAATATCGGATCAAGGGCTGAGTGATTGTTTTGGTTGCCACGGTCGCGATGACGATGTTTCGGATCGATAGCAGGACGCTAGGTAGCAGGTTGGGTTCGTACCGTTTGGTGTCAAAGGCGTGCCACAACACGTAGCTAATCGTCCAATAGGACAGCGTGAATACGCCCGCCCAAATGATGACCGGCACGCGACCAAAGTTGGTCGCTCGGATCGAAGCCGCCCCAATGCCCTGCCAAAAATCCCAATCAGTGGGGATGGCATCGGGAACATCGATATCGACATCAACGTCCAGACTGACGTCAGCGTCCAAATCAATTTCAGGGACATCCAACCCAAAGTCGATCAAACCGAACAAGGCCATCGCGGTGTAGACGATCAACAATCCCACCAAGATCGATGCGGGCCAAAGTGGCCCGACGAACATTTGTTCCAAAATGAATTGAAGGGATCCGTTCACGGAGAATCGCAAGCAGTGTTTGAGGAAATCGAGCTTTGTTAGCTTAATCTCTGGGCATGCTTGGCGACGAAGCGGGGCGCGGAAAACGAATAAACTTATGAAACAGGCTTTTTTAAACCCCGATATCCTCGTTCCACAATTCGGGATGCTGGGCAATGAAATCCTGCATCAGATCGATGCAAGTCGGATCGTCCAGAATGCTTAGCGAAACGCCTCGGCTGCGAAGGTATGATTCTGGACCAGCAAATGTCTTGTTTTCGCCGACCACGATGCGGGGAATTTTGTACAGCAGCGCTGCTCCGCTACACATGTCACAGGGCGATAGCGTCGAGTAGAGCGTGGCGGCGGCGTAGTCGGCCGCGGTCAGCCGGCCCGCATTTTCGATCGCGTCCATTTCGGCGTGCAGAATCGGGCTGCCGTTTTGAACACGACGGTTGTGCCCGCGGCCCACAATCTGGTCAGCAATGACCAACACCGAGCCAATCGGAATCCCACCCTGGTTGCGCCCCTTGATGGCTTGTTCAATCGCGGCTTGCAGAAATGGATCCATGGTAACGTTCAGTTGGGATAGCGGCGGATCAAAGTGGCATCGGCTTCAGGGTAAATCACTTTTTTAATTTGGC
Source organism: uncultured Rhodopirellula sp. (assembly GCA_964449225.1). Lineage (GTDB taxonomy): Bacteria > Planctomycetota > Planctomycetia > Pirellulales > Pirellulaceae > Rubripirellula. The sequence goes on along the minus strand of CAYVAN010000118.1, from coordinate 5,570 downwards.
GTATTCGCCAAAGTCGCTCGGCTCTCCGAGCCGTTAGCGCTGTCGGCTCGGAGAGCCGAGCGACATTGCCCAGCTTGGTGGATGGAAACACAGGCTGGAAGCCGATGCCACAAAGGAACGATCCTTCATGGCAAAATTAGGCCTGCTGTTCTATGTTATCGAACATGGTCAACCGTATGCTTACACGATTGCTGCTTTTGCCGATTCGTTTTTACCAACGCGGCATCAGCCCGATGATGCCGCCGATGTGTCGGTTCACCCCGACGTGCAGTCAGTACGCGGCGGAAGCGATCGTCAAACATGGGCCAATCATTGGGCTATTTCGATCATGCGTGCGGATTTTAAAATGTCATCCTTGGCACCCCGGTGGCTATGACCCGCCATGAAGTATCAGCAAACCATTCATGACGTCACCTTGGATGACTTGCCCAGTGTCGCGGTCGCGATGATGCGGCACTTGCCTGATCGCATGGCAATTGGACTAGTCGGCACATTGGGGGCAGGCAAAACCACAATGGTCCAAGCGATTGCGTCGGCGAACGGTATCGACGTTGCGGATGTGACCAGCCCAACGTTCACTCTGTTGCAATCGCACCAAGGGAAATCCGTCAAACTCCATCACTTAGATGCGTATCGATTGGCGGACGAAGATGAATTTTACGAACTGGGTGTGGACGAGCTATTTGATGAAACCGCGTGGACGTTGGTCGAATGGGCCGATCGAGTCCGCAGCGTGATGCCGCTGGAAACACTTTGGATCGAAATCCATTTGAGAGATCATGCGGATCGCCGAAGGGTAACCTTCGGGACGGATTGTCCGCTGATCGGCGAGCCGTTATCGCAGATCGTGAAACAGTAGCTGTAACGAACGTGAAACTGACGGTGCCAGGCTTGGGCTTTTGCCGGCAAGTGGAACTTTGCTATAGGCGGTGGGGGCTAGGTCATTGGTTCGACCAGCCAGCCCCCCAATTCACTTGTTCAGTTCACTCGTTCAATTCACTCGTTTGCCACGGCAAATCTCATGTTTCGACGTCACCTGCCCGTCTTTTGTCTTGGACTGATCTTCAGCACCTGCAACGTCGCGGATGCTGAATTGCCCAGTCTGCTTCGTATTTTTGGAAAAGCGAAAGCGGCCAATGTCGATGCTTCCAAAATCTATGAACTGAGTCAGGAAGATGGTCCCTGGTTGATCCTTGCGTCGACCCTGGTCGGTGAAGGGGCACGGGAACGTGCCAACAAGTTGGCGGTGGAAATCCGCAGCGAGCTCGGATTGCCCGCATTCATCTACAAAGAAGATTTTGATTTTTCGGGAACGCTTCGATACGACCAGATGAATTCAAAGCGAGTTCGTTATGCCAACGAATATCAATACGAAGCCTACGTTGTCTTGGTTGGCGAATACGATCGAGTTGATCATCCAAGCATCGAACGCGACCTAAAGGCGATCAAGGTCGCCAAGCCAAGATCGCTTGAGGATCCGCGCGAACGGGCAGCCGAACTCAATGGCGAAACGCAAGCCGGTGCTGTGAAGGTGGTCGCGACGATGCTGAAATCAATGTCATCCGGTGGCAAGAAACCAGGCCCGATGGCGGGCGCGTTTGCGACTCGAAACCCGATGCTGCCCGAAAACTATTTTGAAGCGCCCCTGGTCGATTCGTTCGTCAGCGAGCTCAATGATAACTTCGACCAAAACAACTTGTTGGACTGTGCTGGCAAATTCACCGTCGTGGTTAAAACCTTCAGCGGATCGAATACGATCGCCAACAGCAAGGAATCAAAGTCATTCGTTCCCAACGGAAAAAGACTCGACAAAATGGCCAAAGACGCTGACATGATGGTCAGGGAACTTCGCAAGAAAGGTGTCCAAGCGTATCAATTCCATGATCGCGAGCAATCGATCGTGACCGTGGGCAGCTTCGAATCACTCGGTCGTGAATTGCCAAACAAGGGTTTCCAGTACAACCCACAGATTCTGCAAACGATGCGAACCTACAGTGCCGTCAACGTTGATCCACAACTTGCTCGCCAAGTGCCACGCGGTTCAGGTGGTCGAGCGAGCAATAACATCAACATGATTCCGTTTGACGTCGAACCAACGCCGATCGCCGTTCCAAAGAAAACAAAACGCAGTCTCTATGGTGCGTTGGGGCGTCGCTAAGCAACATGTTCGATTTAGTTCTGGGGACCAACAACCAAAAAAAGTTGGTTGAATTACGACTTCTGTTGCCCGATGATCGATTCACGCTAACGACGCTTGCCGAGATTCCCGAATCAATTGACGTCGATGAAACCGGGACAACGTTTGCTGAAAACGCAGCGCTCAAAGCAACCGAACAAGCCAAGTTGCTAGGGCGATGGGTGTTGGCTGAAGACAGCGGTTTGACGGTCGATGCGCTGAAGGGCCAACCGGGGGTTTACTCGGCTCGATACGCTGGCAAACATGGTGATGATGAAGCAAACAACGACAAACTGTTAAAAGAACTCGAAGGCGTCGCGATGGATCGTCGAACGGCGAAGTTCAATTGTTATCTGTGTTTGTCGGATCCGCAGGGCAATGTTCGCCTAGAAGGTCACGGAACTTGCGGCGGCGTGATCGCGACCGAGCGATCGGGCAGTGCCGGTTTCGGTTACGATCCGTTGTTCGTGATCCCAGAGTATCACCGAACTTTTGGTGAATTGGATTTAGCGGTTAAGCGAGCGATCAGTCATCGCAGCCGAGCGCTTCGCAGCTTTGTGCCGAAACTGATGCGGCTGACTGCGGCAAGTAACGGTGATGGATCTTGTTAAGGATTCTTTCCGCAAAAGATCGATACCAAGATCCACTCGGTCAGCTTCTTTGAAATCCCCAGTGAGCCGCCAAGGCGTCGGCGGCTTCTTCGATATCCGTAATTTTGTTCCACGGACCATTTCGCAGATACGCGTGTGCAAGTTCATGGGCGATCACGTACAAACCAAATTGATGTTCGCACGTCGCTAGCCTCTCTTTCAAAACGACACAGCGACTGCCAATGCCGTCGGCCGATGGCAAAGCCATGATCAATTTCAACTTGTCACCACGCGAATGATTCATTTTGGTAATCGTGAACCGCTTGTCGCTGGTGAAGTCTTCGATCACGGGCGCGGGTAGCTTGCGTAGGACTTCCAACAACCGCTTGCGTAACGGATCAGCTTGATCGAATTCAACGACTAAACGATCCAGGGCTGAAAGTCGCGATGCAGGAATTGGACGCACGATTGAGTTGATGCTGGATTACGGATCGGGTGAAGACATAAACTCGCCAACGGTCACCTCGTCGCGAGAGCCAGAATCGTGCGGTGCATTGACGCCCGAAAACGGTGCTGAAGGGGTCAATACGTTCTCAATATCGATGCTAAGTAGATGGCGGGTCGATTCACCCATCGATCGACGCTCGCGACGCGCTTTCAGCAGACTGACGACATAGATCACCATGAAGACCGAACTGATAACGAGCGTCGCAAAAGCCAAGTTTGCCGCGTAGGCATCGACGCCCTCGCCGCCCAAATCAGGTACCACCAAATCACCCACGGGTGGATCCACCAATTGTTCGGCCAAAGCGATCCCATACCCACATCTCGCCAAGGCGGCGACAACGGCAACCGTCATGATGACGGCAGCGGTGGCAACGGAATTGCGTCGACGGTGCGGATTTAGGCCCACCACGCCGCAGAAAAGCACTGGAATACCGAACATCATCGGAATGAACAACGCCGGCATTTTCAGCGGTGTGCCCACCATCGCGACTGCGGAAAGCCCGCAAAGAAGCAGACCGAAAATTATGCTGATTCGTGCCATGGCGGAACTGTAGCGTTCTGATCACCGTGAAGCGAGTCCCATTAGCCTTGCTGCATCTTCAAAACTGGCAATCGCCCGCGTCGTTCAATCTGGTCGCGGATCGCATCGGGCGTGTTATCGGGGGGAACAGGACGCTCATTGGGCGGAATTTTCGGCGAAACATATCGGCTGCCTTGGCGGGTTCCCCGCGTCGCAAATTCGGCTTCGATCGACTGCCTGATTCCCGATTTTCGCAGGCACCATTTAGGCTCGATCAAAAAGTCCGGCGGTGCATCGCCGCTGACACGTTCAACGATCGTTTCGGGCGGAATCCGTTCTAGAAAATCAACAACCGTCGTCACGTATTCTTCGCGTTCCATCATTTTGATCTCGCCTCGCAGTACCTGTTCACCCAGCGGCGTGCCACGAACCGAGTACAGATTATGCAGCTTGATTGCGTCGAATCCTAATCTGCCGATCTCGGCGGCCGTTTCCATCATCATCTCATGCGTTTCGCCCGGGATGCCCAGGATGACGTGGGCACAGCATTCGAACCCGCGACCTCGGCTGCGGTCGATGGCGTTGATAAGATCTTCGTGGCAGTGCGCCCGATTCATCCACGTCAGCCCGTCGTCGTGGATTGTTTGCATTCCAAATTCCAACGAAACGTAAGACCGCGTGCCCAACTCTTCGATCAGCTCCAGCACTGATTCAGGCAAACAATCCGGTCGCGTTCCGATGGCGAGTCCGACCACGGGAGCACCGGGTTCTTGGAAGCTGAGGGCAAGTTCAAACACTTCCCGCAATTGCTCAACCGGTGCGTAGGTGTTGGTGGCCGGTTGAAAGTAGGCGATGAACCCGGCAACTTTTTTGTAACGTTCGCGAACGGTCACGATTCCGCTGGACAGTTGATCGTGGACCTGTTTTAACCGGACGCGTCGCGATGGACTGAACGAACGATTGTCACAAAAATTACATCCACCTTTCGCGACCGCTCCGTCAACATTGGGGCAGGTAAACCCCGCATCGATGCTGACGCGTTGAATCCGGCCTCCGAATCGGCGGCGAAGGGCGGCACCAAAATTATTGATGGGTGGTTCGTCAATTGTCATGAACGACTAAGTGAACAAGGAAAGTTGGTTGCGAAATATGGTTGCCAAACGGGGGATCTGGGTCAAAATGACAGAGCGTGATGTTTTTCACGAGTCCCCATTTTTTGACAATGTATCCACTGTCTCCCATATCGTCGCCCTCATAAAAGAATCGTCCCATGCCCGAACCAGAACCCCAAGCCGTCTACGCAGGTCCGTTTGGCCAATTAACCCCCGTTGGTGGCGGTGATCCGATTCCGCTGGTCAAGGAACGTCTCTTGATCGGACGTCGTGGTGAAGTCGACATCCAATTAAAATTCCCCAACGTCTCCAGTCAACATTGCCGGATGACCCTGGAACATGGTTACTGGTTCGTCAAGGATCTCAATAGCCGCAACGGAACCAAGGTCGACGAACGAGCGGTAATGCGGAAACGAGTCGATCCGGGCAGCAAGCTTTCCATTGCCAAGCACCACTATGTTTGCGACTATGAACCGCAAGCTTTGGGAGCCTATGGGCCACCGCCAGCCGATGATGACTACATGGAAGAACTGATGAAAAGTTCGTTGATGGATCGTGCGGGCTTAAGCAATCGCAAGAAGACTCGCGGCAGCTAGAGCATTTTCAGAATGGATGTAGGCCGGAACAAGCGAAGCGCAGTTCAGGCAATTGCATTGCACGGTGTT
>CAYVAN010000117.1:1505-14371 GCA_964449225.1 uncultured Rhodopirellula sp. | reverse complement strand
CCACCTGAGCACTTGGTTTCTGCCGCAGATAGCTGACGATCGACGTTTCGATGTAAAGTGATTCCATCATGAAATCATAGCAGGCATCAATTACTACTGGCTGTTTAAACAGCTGTTGCCTTTGGAATTTGCTTGCCTTGCAATTGATACACGTAACGCAGCACTTCGGCGACGGCTTGGTACTGCTCGGTGGGGACGATGTCACCGACTTCGACGGTCTTATAAAGCACCTGCGCAAGCGGCTTGCGTTCCACCACAGGGACGCCGTTTTCTAATGCAACTCGCCTGATTTTCTGGGCGAGCATGCCTGCTCCTTTCGCGACGACCGTGGGTGCTGGCATCGTAAGTGGATCGTACTTAATTGCGATCGCCAATTCGGTTGGATTACTGACAACGACATCGGCACCTGGAACTTCACTTTCGGCTCGCTGCATCATCATCTGACGCTGGACCTGTCGACGACGCTGTGCCATTTGCGGATCGCCCTCGCTTTCTTTCATTTCATCGCGAATTTCCTGGTCGCTCATCATCATGTCTTGTTCTTGTTTCCACTTTTGGAAAGCGTATTCAAGAATCGCCAAAATGAACAACGCCGCTCCGATCCAAACGCTTGTACTGATCAGCGAAGAAAACAATACCGTAGCAATCTGCGGAACGCTAAGCCCGGCCATGTGCAGGATCTGATCGCTGTGATGCACCAACGATGCATAGGCAACCGCAGCAATAATTGCGACTTTAAAAATCCCGAACCCTAGCTTCATCACTCCTTGAAGTGAAAGAATCCGTTTTGCCCCAGCCATCGGGCTGATGTTGCTGAGTTTGGGTTCAATTTTTTTTGTGGTAAATAAAAAGCCAGTTTGCAGAATGTTAACCAAAACGCCAGCTGCAAACATTGCTAGTAGCATCGGCACCGCAGCAACGGCTAACCGAGCAGCGTTTTGCAGCAAGGTATTCGCCGCATCATCAGCGGACATCGATTCCATCCGCGGCGTCGAAAGAGCATCAGCCATCGTGCTGGCAATTTTCTCGCATGCCGGTGGCCCGAAATAATTTAGCGTCGCGAGTGCTGCCAACAACAAAGCTGCTGAAGTCAGGTCTTGGCTCTTGACGACCTGACCGTCTTCTCGCGCCTGACGACGCCGTTTTTCGGTTGGTAAGTGCTTCTTGTCGCCACTGCTATCAGACATGGTCGTTTACCAGAGCCCTTCAAGACGCCGAGCTGCCTCAGTCAATTCTTCCTGAAAAATCAGTCCGCAAGAACCAATCGTCAACGACAAGACGATCAGCATTGAAAGTGCATTGATGCTAAGACCAATGGCCAAAACGTTGATTTGCGGCAAGGTGCGGCTGACCAGGCCGGTCACGATATTGCTTAACAGCAGCGCCGCGATCACGGGTGCCGCAACCCGAATGCCAGCCACCATGCCAGCGGTCAATTGATCGACGACTAACGACAACATTTCGCCGCTGAACTCGACATCGCCAGCTGGTAACGCTTTGAAACTGTCCAACAACAATCGCATCAAAAGACGATGGCCACCCAACGCTAACATGATTGTCGTCACCAACAATCCGACCAGCCGAGCGATCGATGGCATGCTACTGCTAGTGGTAGGGTCGATCGCGTCGCCAAGTTGCATACCGCTGGTGCTGGTAATCGCTTCACCACCTAGCTGCATCCCCGTAATAATTAACTGCACTGTCGCGCCGATCAGCATTCCAATCAGACCTTCGCGAGCAATGGCAATGGTCAGATCGATCAAGTGATCGATGCGAGGAAGCGATTCGGATGGGGTCAGCGAAGCCACCGATGGCAGTAATAAGAATGTGATCAAAATCGCCAGCAACGAACGGACTCGCATCGGAACTCCGGTGCCAACCGAAGGCATCGCCATCAACAAAGTGCTTAGCCGCATCAGCACCAACACACCCAACACCATGTGATCACCAAACCACTCACTGGCTTCAGCAATATCGATCATGCTGCTGCCGTTCATCACGGCGCTGTTAATGCTGCTGCCGTTCATCACGGCGCTGTTAATGCTGCTGCCGTTCATCACGGCACCACAGAATTTTCAAAGATGACTCGAGTAAAATCGAGCATGCGTGTCAGTAACCAAGGCAAGCATGCAACCAAAACCGCAGCCATCGCCAACAGCTTGGGAACAAAGGAAACCGTCTGATCCTGAATCTGCGTCAACGCCTGAATCAACCCGACCGCTAATCCCGCCGCCATCCCCACCAACAACATCGGTGAAGCAATCACCACTGCAGTCAGCAGCGTGCTACGGCAAAGATCAATTGCAGTGGATGCGTCCATGGGGAAAGAGCGATTAGCTTTTAGCGGTTAGCGGTTAGCAGAATATGATCAACCAAAAGCTAATAGCTAACGGCTAATCGCTGACAGCTATCCTATGGTTCCGAAACTGTCCATCAACATCGTGACGACCATTCGCCAGCCATCGACAAGGACAAACAACAACAGCTTGAACGGTAAAGAGATCACCTGCGGCGGCAACATCAACATCCCCATCGAGATCGTGACGCTGGCGACGACCAGGTCAACGATCAGGAACGGCAAATAAATTCGGAAGCCCATCAGGAACGCGATTTTGAGTTCACTGAGAATGTAGGCTGGTAGCAGCACTCGCATTGGGACTTGTTCAAAGTCACTCGGCAGAGCCGCATCGGGATCCATGTAGGTGTAAAACAGGACGACGTCGTCTTCGTTGTCAGCCCGGTCGATTTGATTCGACATGAACTCGCGAATTGGAATCGAACCTTCTTCGTAAGCTTCTTCCAGCGTCATCTCAATTGCGGGATCGGTGTACGGCGCAATTGCATTGTCGTACACGCGAGTCCAAACAGGCGTCATCACAAACAACGTCATGAACAACGCGATGCTGGTCATCACTTGGCTGGGCGGCAGCGACTGCAAACCGATCGCTTGCCGAAGGAGTCCAAGCACAATAATGATGCGGACGTAACAGGTCGTCATCAGCAAAACAGCGGGCGCCAGGCTCAACACCGTCAACAGCAGCATGATCTGCAAACTACTGGCAAGCCCTTCGGGGCTGGTCCATTTCTCAGGTCCGCCAGCAATTTGCTCCAGCCCTGACATCGGAACCTTTAACGGCGACTTCGACAGAAGCTGTGGAGCGGTGTCGGCACTTTCCAGGTCAGATTGTGCCCGCGCAGTGCTACCGCCGATGACCAAAGTCATGACCGTCAATATCGCTAGCAAGATATATCGAACCAAAGCTTCCCTGCTCCGCCGAGAAATAAATCCATCGATGCGGATACTAGAAGATTCGGTCGCTCAGGCGGAAGAGCGATGTCGACAAAACCAACAGTCGACTTGAGTGAATTCTGTGAAATGGCAGAGGATTGTTGCGATATTCTCCTTCGCCAGTCCTGACGAAGAACACCCAATGAAGGCAAACCGGACAATGGGCAAGTTCATCGCCAGGTAAAATCTAATCAACTACGCCGGATAAAGCTGGTACAGCATTAAATAAACCAAAACACCGGTTACCGAGACGTACATCCAGATTGGATACGCGTATCTAACTAGCTTTTTATGGGCAACGATGCGGCCGGTCCGGGCTAGATGGACGGCTCGCAACGCAAGGAATGGGACTGTGACCGCCAGGATTAGGTGCGAACCCAGAATGGCAAAATAGGTGTAGGTGGCGGCCAGCGGGGCCGTTTCACGAGGAAATTTTCGGTTGGGTTCACCATAGGCTTGGTAGAGGGTGACCTTGTGAAATAAGTACAAGGCCAGGAACAACGCACTGACTGCCAGAGCCGACAGCATCCATTTCTTATGAACCCGTGCCCTGCCCTTCTTGATGTTGATCAAACCCAACGCCAAAAAGACAGACGCAATCGCGTTGAGCGACGCCGTCACGTGTGGAAGGTTGTCTGCTAGGAATTGCCAATTCATGATGCATCCTTCACTGGCTCGGTAGAGACGTCAATCATTTCGCGAATCGTTTCTTTCAACTTCTTCATCTGTTTCTTCTCGGGCCAGTTGTAGAATCCTTCAATCTCGCCGGTGGGGTCAACGAGCGCGAAACGTTCGGTATGAAACTGCTTGTTGACCGGCTGTCTGAAAATCTCGGATCCGATTCGGCGGATGTAGGTCAGATCACCTGTCATAAAGAGCCACTGTTCTTCGTCAGCCCCAAAGCGGGCTGCGTACTCGCGAAGTTGCTCGGGAGTGTCGTTCTCTGGATCGACCGAAATTGCAACAAAGCGAACCGGCTGCCCCGCAAACTCGTCCTGCAATTCACTCAACTTCTGATTCTGCTGAACACAAATACTGGGGCACAAACTGAAAAAGAAACTCACCACGTAAGGCTGCCCCAGCAATTCTTCGCTGCTGACCTTCTTGCCGCTTCGCTCGATCAGCTCAAACCGACTGAGCCATGCTTCGTCTTCGGGTGGCCGAGTGATCTGTGAACTTTCTATCTCGCTGGCAGATTCAGATGGATGCCCGGCATCGGTAAAAACAACGTCATCGGGGCCAGGGCCATCGAATCCAGCGTTCGGGGAATCGACCGATCGTACTTGGCGAAAAACCAATCCCAACGCGACCCCCACCATCAGAATTCCGGCAACGTTCAACAAGGGTTTCATCGATCAGCTCCTACTTAAACTATCACGTCAACTTTACGATTTCCTCGCATCAACCACCATGCAATCGCAGTCGCTACCAAAGCCGTCACAACGGTCACGATCCAACAGATTGCTGACGAGGGTGCAAAACCGAGCGAGGCAAAGTCAATTTGCGGATACAACAAACGTCGCAGTTCGACCATGGAATAGCTCAACGGATTCGCTCGCATCATGCCACCGAGACACCATTGGCCCAAACTGGAACCTTCGCCAATTGGTGGAATGGGAAAGAACGTTCCCGCCAACAACCACATCGGCATTAACCCCAGCATCATGATAGCGTGAAAGCCCTGCGTGCTATCCATCGGCCAAGCGACGATCATACCTAGCGAGCACATCGTAATGGCCAACAACGCCAGCAACACCAACATCGGTAACAGAGTCCAACCGATTGATGCGGTGCCGAACAGATACACCAGCAACAAGAACACCACCGCTTGCACCCACGCGATCGCCGATCCGCCCATCACTTTGCCAAACAACACCGGCCATCGTCCGACCGGCGCGACTAAAACCGACTGCATAAACCCTTCACGACGATCTTCAATCACGGAGATAGTTGCAAAGATAGCTGTAAATAACACGATCAATGCAATCGTGCCCGGCAAGAAGAACTGCATAAAGTCCAACTCGCCTGCCCCTGAAAACGAACCTTTCAAACCGGTCCCGAACAACACCCAGAACAACAACGGTTGTAGGATCGCTGCGGTGACTCGGTTGCGTTGGCGAAAAAAACGAATCCATTCGCGACGTGCTAACATCCATGCTGCGGCAAAACCATCTGCGACGGTAAACTCCGTTTTTGCACCGCTCATAACGTCACCTCCGTCGCAACGTCAAATGGCTGACCCGTTTTCGCGACGAAGACATCTTCCAAATTTGGCTTACCGACGGAAATCGATTCCGCCTGGTCACCCAAGCGTTCCATCAGCTCTGGCACCAAGGATTTCGGCGACTCGGTGCGCAAACGAACCTGATGATGCAACTCGGTCGGCTCCAAACCCATCTGATCTCGCAGTATCGTTAGGACGCCAGCGGTATCACTGGCAGTGATCGTCACGATGGTCTGCCCCATTTCCGACCGCAACTGCGGCGGCGAACCTTCCACCACTTTCTTACCATCAGCCAGGATCGCAACTCGATCGGCTTTATCGGCTTCTTCTAACAAGTGAGTGGTCAAAACGACGGCCATGCCTGAATCTGCCAAAGAACGCAATGAGTTCCACAAACTTAGACGCGCTGACGGGTCCAGTCCGGTACTAGGCTCGTCCAGCAACAGCAACGGAGGTTGGTGCAACATTCCTTTCGCCAATTCAACTCTGCGTTTGAGCCCGCCCGAGAGCTTCTCGCAAAAATCCCCACGACGATCGGTCAAATTCAACATCAACAACAGTTCGTCGCGACGTCGATCAAGTTCGTCGCTGGTCAAACCATAGAGCGCCCCTTGGCAGGCGATGTTCTCGTCGACGGTAAGCTTTTTATCCAAACTAGGAGACTGAAATACGATCCCGATACGAGACCGTACCGCCAACGGATCTGTTTTTGCATCGATGCCGTCGATCGTGATCGTTCCCTGTTGAATTGGCAACAGAGTAGACAACAAACGAAACAGCGTTGTCTTGCCGCTGCCATTAGGGCCCAGCATGGCGACGACCTCACCAGCAGCGACATCCAGGTCAACGCCTGTAAGTGCCGTGCGGTCACCGTAACGATGATGTAGGCCTCGAACCGAGCAGATTTTGGTCACGTTGTTTAGCCGTTACCAGAATACGCGAAGCGTGACAATCAAAAGCACCGCTGGAAGAACCAACAATGACGAAAGCAATAACTTTCGTGCTTTCTGGTCGTTACGATCGCCAACAAAAACGATGGAAGCTTTCATCATCGGATAGACCGCCACGACAACCAATGCCGACCCAACCCACGCCATGACCGATTGCCCGGCAAAGAAACACAAGGCGATTCCGCATGCTAACAAGACTACGCAACCAACAACTGCTTGGATCCCCGCACTCAAACCTGTTGGTTCAACGGTGGTGGACATTTTGAACCCGGCTTCTTCGTACTGTCGGCGATACATCCAAGCGATCGCCATAAAGTGGGGATATTGCCAAGCGACCAAAACGCCAACTAATAACCAACCCGTCGCATCGGAGATTTGTCCGCCGCAAGCGGTGTAGCCGATCAGGACCGGTAATGCTCCGGCAATCGCACCCACCGTTGTATTGAACGAAGTACGCGTTTTCATCGGTGTGTAAACCAAGACGTATAACATCCAAGTCGCCACCCCGGCGAATGCGGGCGTGACCCCAAATTGCTGCCAAAGCACTGCCGTACCGGCGACGCCGATGATGGCGGTGAAGACAATTGCAGTGGCCGTCGACATTCGCTGACCTGGAAGCGGTCGCGATGCCGTGCGGGTCATGTTGCAATCAATGACGCGTTCCCAAACCTGATTGGCAGAACCAGCGCTGCCCGCGATCATTGCGGTTCCTAACAGTAGCCAAAACATGGATACGATAGGGACTAAACCGCCCGCACCGATCATGGCAGTCGCCACGGTCGTGACCAGAATCATCGTCACGATACGCGGCTTCGTCAGTTCGATCAGGTCGCTGGCAAAGCTGGCGCGTACAGGAACCGAGGTCTCTTCGACGCTTGGGACATTCAAGTTGGGAGTGTTTTCGTTAGACAGATCGTTCACCGGAGCAGCATCTTTGGGTGGCGGATTCCGGTTGGCGATCGCTTGGTATGGAAGGAGATCGGTCGCCATGGTGAACGGTTAACAGAAAAGCGGAATACTTAAGTGGTGACAAGTTGATCGTGACTCGGTCGATTTTGGCTTGCCTGCCATCGGCGGTTGAATAACCGCACACATAGCATTGCAGAAACAGCCAAGATTAACGACCCGGTCGCAACGTGACCGGTCACGATCATTGAATCGACAAAACCCTTGGCCTGAACCAGAAAAGCCTGCGAACCAGGAACCCATGTCATGAAGGACGGCCAGCCATAATTGACAACCCACGTCCCAATTCCCAGGGCGATCTGTACGCCAACCAAGAATATCAGAATGCCGCCAGGCCGCGAGAGCGTCAAATCGCCGCACCTGCGAAGTCTAAGCCAAACGAGTCCAGTCAACGCCCACAACAAAAATGCCGTCAGGATATGGGTGGAAACAATGCCCGCGAAATGGCCGGCTGACGTGGTCGGCTGGACATGTCGCATCATCGCCCCAAGCAACAGTTGAAGATAACTGAACACCACCAATGCGATGGCCAGCGTCGCAAGCTTCTTGGTAGGCGTCAGAATTGATTTCGATGAAGCCAATAGCTGAGCGTTCGGCCCCTGCCCCCATCGCCGCCCCGTGACCACCGCCACGACGACGCAGATTGCAAAGAAAACGGGCCCAAAGCATCCGTGTACCATCGCCAGCGTTCGGTCGCTCAGCACGACGCGGACTCCACCAAGCGCACCCTGTGCAATTACCATCAACAGCAAAGCGACACAGAGCCACCGAACCCACCGGCGGCTCTCTTTCCAAAATGCCGCGATGACAATTCCAATCGCGACGAAACCGACAACCGCGCCCAACAGCCGGTGGCCATGTTCAATGAACAAATCAAACGGGCCAAAAAGCCAAGTCTTGTAGGGATACAAAAACAGGTTATATCCATACGTCCCCGGCCAATCAGGCACAGACATTCCCGCATCATAGGTCGTGACTAAACCCCCGACCCAAATCAACGGCCAGACCAAGCAGACGATCAACACCGTCAGACGATGCAATAATCGTGATGGATTGTTCTCAGCAAGCGTTTCAACTGCGGTCATGAATTTTCTCTCCGGTGATCGCACCCGCGACACAGCCCGTCATGCCAAAAATCGCAGCGGGAACCAGCCCCATATAGCCGAGCCCAAACATCATCGCCCAGCCACCCAGTAGCCCAGAAACCGCACCAATCTGTCGGTAGTTTTCTCGCGTCATTGCTGTTCACTCTTTTTCATTGGATTCGGGTTGCGGGGCGAGTGATTGAACGTAGCGGATCAAGTCAAAAATTTGATCGGCGGTTAATCCAGTACCGTCCTCTTTTTCAACGACTGCCACTGCTGGCATCGGTGACCCGGCAATGCCCTGCGTGATTCGGCGGTACAACGAATCGGTGTCACCACCGCCGCGATAAACACCTGACGCCAGCTTGCGAGGTTTTGCCAATCGTGGTGTCAGAGCTCCCGCCTTCTTGAACGGTCGCATCTGGTTTCGATCGGTGGGCGTTAATCCCAATCGTGTTGAATACTCTTTCGTCCAATCATCGTAGTCCAGCGTCACGACCTCGCCCGCACCGTCCTTGCCATGGCATCCAACACAATTGGCGATCGGACCGTGGAACAGTTCATGCCCGCGATTGACCGAAGCGGTCAGTGATTCGTTCGCTGGTGATTCGTGCGTTGGTGATTCGTTCGCTGGTGATTCACCAGCAAATCCCTGCCTAGCGGGAACCGACACAACTTTAGATTCGGCTTTCGCCCATTCAGAGGAAACCTCCGCTAGAACTTCCCTAACGACCAAAGCCCCGTCGCTTTCACCCTGGGTCACCAACCGTGCGTCGTCATCAATCGAATCTTCGCCATAACCCAGATCGTCCACGGCAGCGGCAAGTAGTTCACGCTCGGTTTGCCCCCGCACTGACAGGTAGATGATGTAGTCCACCAAAGCATCCAAGTCTTCCGGGTCGATCAGATTGAACGAGGGCATACCAGATCCCACAACGCCATGCTGCAACAATTCAGTTAGGTCATTGCGAGTGGGCTTGGCGTCTCGCTGAGTAGATTTCCACTTATAAACGCCTGGCCTAAAATCACGCGGGTAAGGGTTTTGGAAAACGCTGGCCGGACCCGCTCCGCTGCCCGACAGTGCATGACAAGTGACGCAGTGCTCGCGAAACAAGCCAAGATGCGTGCCGTCTTTTTCGCTCAACTGCGGACCTGCGGCACGCGTCAAGTTCTGCTGGGCGATCCGAAGGTCAGCGTCCATCAGCTCGGCGGGCCAACGGGGCTCGTTTGGGGTTCCAAACAACTCTTCGATCACCGCAGAAACGTCGTGACTCGCCGCCTGGGTGGGAACATCGCGGCTGCGCGCCAGCGTCAGTGCATAGACATCGTTATTGGGAAATGATGTCACGGGCACGTCGCAGCCCGGCACAATCAGCAGGGTCGCGACCAGCAGACTCGCCGCGATCAGAAAACGGTACGGTAGCAAGATGTCTTTCATAAGAGTCATTGAACCGCAGAAAGGCATCCTTGGCAAACCGGACCAAAGACGACTCACTCAAATTGATCGGCGTCCAAGACGACAGTCCCCATGTCGTTGACGCCGGGCTTGATCTTGACCTCAAAGCGACTTTTCTTCCACTTCACTTTTTTGCCGTCAACTTCGGCCTCTTTGATGCGTGCACTTTCATGGAACGCTCGGAAGACCAACGCTTCGCCAACCGGCAAGCCCTTGATCAACAAATTGCCGTCGGAATCACTAACCGCAGCGAAGGGGTGATCCAGCACGACCAGCTTGGCGGTCATCCAGGGGTGAATGTTGCAAGAAACCGTGATGGGTGCCGGCTCGGCTTCTTTCAATTCAACCGAGACTTCTTGCCCCGCTGGGATCATCGGATTTACAGAATCATTCTTGAAGAATTGAATGTTGGCGTTGTGCCCGATTTCATCGGGGTTGGTAACCTTCAAAGTGTCACCCGCTTTGGCGATCACGATATGCGGTTCGAACTGGCAATCGTTATTCGCCAACTCTTTTGTTTCCGGCTCGCCGCCGTCGAAGTCCAAATCTGATCCGCCTCGCCCTGTGTAAACATAAACGAGCACATTCTGTAGCCCTTGATTTTCGCCATTGACCAGCAGACGTTGATCAATCATCGCATGCTTGCCGCAATACTCACCATCGGCCGTGGGGGTGATCGCCTTGGCCTGCGGCGCATCACCACCGTATTTGAATTGGATTTTCAGATCGCCAGTTTCCTGGGCCGAAATGGGTGCCGACGCAACCCCGCCCACCATCAATAAGGCAAGTGCGATAAGGTCTGCAGTGGTCAAAATCTTCAAGGGAAGGCTCTCCGAGCGGGAAAGTGGCGGAACCGCATCATGATAAGCTGCCGGGAAGCATTGTCCAGGTTTACCGATGGGATCGCAGGGCAAATCACTTTTTCACTTTGGAGTATTCGCCATTGTCGCTCGGCTCTCCGAGCCGAGCGACATTGTCCAGCTTGAAAAACCAATTTGCCCTGGGTGGGATCGATCAAGCTGTAGTGCCACCGGCTATGGGATCGGCGCCCAAGGTCTTACATTGCTGGCATCGGAAGAAAAAAGCATAAATCAGCGATAACGTAGGGACGAGAAGATGAAAGTTTTGGTCGTGGGCGGTGGTGGACGTGAACACGCTTTAGCATGGAAACTCGGGCTTTCGCCAAGAGTCGAACAAGTGTTTGTTGCGCCGGGCAATGCGGGAACCGCAATTGATGCCAAAAATCTTGATATCGCCGCGACGGACAAGCCAGCGATCATCGCATTCGCGAAATCAAACCAGATCGATCTGGTCGTCGTCGGCCCCGAAGCTCCGCTGGTCGATGGACTGGTGGATGATTTGGAAGAGGCCGGAATCTTGACGTTTGGACCATCTGCCGAAGCTGCCGAACTGGAAGGCAGCAAGGTGTTCTGCAAAAACTTGCTGCACACTGCCAACATTCCCACCGCCGGTTTCCAAGCGTTTCGCCGCGGCGAAGATGCTTCTCGATACATCAAAGACCGCTACCCCGAACCCAGCGAACCCGTGCCGGTCGTTGTCAAAGCCGACGGGTTGGCCGCTGGCAAGGGCGTCATCGTTTGTGACACCCGCGAAGAAGCTCTCGATGCGATCGAACGAATCTGCGGCGATCGTGAATTCGGCGACGCGGGCAACAGCCTGATCATTGAGGAAAAGCTAGTCGGGCAAGAGGCCAGCGTGCTGGCGATCACCGACGGCGAAACCATCGTCACCCTGCCAGCCGCTCAAGACCACAAACCGGCCTACGACGGCGACAAAGGCCCTAACACCGGTGGCATGGGAGCGTACTGCCCAACGCCAATCATCGACGAAGAGATGATGCAAAAGGTCGAAGAAGAAGTCTTGGTGCCGATTGTTCATGCCATGAAACGCGCTCGCAAGCCGTTCAAGGGTGTGCTGTACGCCGGCCTAATGCTGACCCCTGCTGGCCCCAAAGTGTTGGAGTTCAACGTTCGTTTTGGCGACCCTGAATGCCAACCGCTGCTGATGCGTTTGAAAACAGACCTGTTCGACATTCTTGAAGCAGCCGCCAAAGGAAAACTATCCGAATTGGCACCCTTGGAATGGGACGATCGACCAAGCCTGTGCGTCGTGATGGCCAGTGAAGGCTATCCAGGATCCTACGAAAAAGGCCGAGCCATCACCGGGCTGGAAGCCGCCGACGCCATCGAAGATGTCAAAGTCTTTCACGCGGGCACCCGCATGGCCGGTGACAAAGTCGTCAACGACGGCGGTCGAGTGCTGGGCGTCACCGCGATGGGCGACAGCATCAACGTCGCCAAGCTGCAAGCCTACAAAGCCCCCAACTGCCGCGGGGTCCCCCCCGCCCCCGCCGTATCGCGCGGGGCGCGCCGCGCGACGTTGGCGATTATCTTGATGGCGAACGGAATGCAAAACGCAAATATGAATATGTGCATGGCGTTGTCTACGCGATGGCGGGAGCCAACAACCTGCAAAATCGCATTGCATCCAATGCAAAGTCCGGGTTCGGCATAACGCTGGCACTCGGTTCTACTATCCTGACGTATCGGTTGTTTGTAATCCAAACAGCGATTCAGATTCGTAACGCGATCAACCGGTTGTCGTGATCGAAGTAATTCCTGAATCAACACGGCGAACCGACGAACACGAGAAACGCGACGCTTACCTTTTGATCGATTTGCTTTGCGTTGACGTGCTGATTGAACAATCCAGCGCAGCGGCACAGGCGTACCACCGTGGAAAAGCTGTTTTGACCGCGAAGTTCATCCCGGATTGGACGCGGTGATTCCTCTTCCCGAAATCGATAGCGAACTAAGCCTAGCGGACGTCTACCAAAACGCAGACTTCACGGCGGAAAGCGATGTGGATGACGTGA
>CAYVAN010000117.1:0-1495 GCA_964449225.1 uncultured Rhodopirellula sp. | reverse complement strand
GAGCCAAAGCGACATCCGGCATATCACGGTTTGCCGGATGTCGCTTCGGCTCCATTCGGCCTACTTCCCTAGCGATAGGATTAGGCGATGACCTTGCAGGTCTTTGATGAATCGAATTTCGTCGAACTCGGCTTCTTTTGCGATTCCTTGGCAGGCGTCGGCGATCATGGGGCTCAGTTCGATGATTAAGCGTCCGCCTTCGGCCAAGCGGGTTTGAGACTCTTCGATGATTCGCTGGATGATCTCTGCACCCGATGGTCCAGACACCAATGCTTCTTTGGGCTCGAAGTTCTTTACGGAAGGCGAAAGTTCGTCGTATTCGGCATCAGTAACGTAGGGCGGGTTAGTGCAGATAATGTCAAACTGCTTCGGAGTTTCGACGGCAGACAGAAGATCGGATTGGTGAAATTCAATACGATCATGGACTTCGTGCTTTTCAGCATTCCACTTGGCGATTTCCAGTGCTGCTTCGCTTTGATCAACCGCCACAAACTCGGCTTCTGGCAAATGTTTGGCCAGCGTCACGGCGATCACGCCGCTGCCGGTTCCGACGTCAGCAATTCGAAGCGGTCGGTCTTTGATTTCAGATGCCTTGGCAACATCAAGTGCTTCGATGACCAAGTGCTCGGTTTCCGGCCGTGGAATTAGAACGTGTTCGTTGACGCGAAACTTCATCGAATAGAATTCGCGGTAGCCGACCAGTTGTGCCACGGGCGTGCCCTCGCCTCGACGACGCACCATTTCGCGAAACGCAACTCGCTGTTCATCGTCGGGTTCTTCACCAAACGCCGTGTACAGCTCGATCCGTTCGCAACCGCGTGCGTGAGCCAGCAAGACTTCGGCGTCCAAGCGTGGCGAATCACTGCCCTTCTTTCTAAAGAAGCCGGTGGTCCATTCCAGTAACCGCATGACCGTCCATGGTTCTTGCTGAGTGTCTGACATGGTGGAGATAGGCTCTAGGAAAGAAAGGTGGCCGGAACAAGCAAGGCGAAGTTCCGACAAGTTGCAAACAAACGAACGACGCCCTAGTCGATCATGTCGCCACGAAGCTGATCTCGGTCATATTCAATCAACGCGGTCGTCACAGGATCAACATCACCGTTCATAATTTGATCCAATTTATACAGCGTCAAATTGATGCGGTGATCCGTTAGACGATTTTGCGGATAGTTGTACGTTCGGATTCGTTGGCTTCGGTCACCCGATCCGATCAGACCTTTGCGAGTCTCGGCCTGCTTGGCGGCTTCTTCTTCACGCGTCTTTTCATAAATCCGAGCCTTCAAAACTCGCAGCGCCTTGGCCAAGTTTTTATGCTGGCTCTTTTCGTCTTGGCACTGCACGACGATGCCAGATTCGTGGTGCGTCAAACGGACGGCTGAATCCGTTTTGTTGACGTGCTGCCCACCTGGACCCGACGCACCAAAGAAATCCTTTCGGTAGTCGTCCGGTTTCAACGTGATCTCAATGTCTTCGGGTTCGGGCATCACGGCAACGG
>CAYVAN010000116.1:0-14485 GCA_964449225.1 uncultured Rhodopirellula sp. | reverse complement strand
CCACTGGTTTGCAGACATTCGAAGCGTTTGTCAACGACGGCGGTAACCTGGTCGTCGGCCGACAACTTAGGCCTGGGATTGGTCGAGTCGGCAATGGGCACGTCTTCTCTGGTTTAACTTATCAAGTCAGCGGCGCTGAAAACCAAAACCTAGCGTTCTTCGGCGTCAGTTCGCTTGGCAATGGGGTTGATCAATATGTGTCCACCGTCGTCAACCCAGCCGATGGCAACATCGTGGGCGTTCAATCGTCGCCAGCAACAAACTTTCTATGGCGTCTAAACCCAACGACGGGAGCGGCCATCAGTGCAGCTCCGAATAACGCTCAACGAACAGGTAATGCGATCGCACAAGGTGCGGGTACCGCCCAAATTGAAATCGGGCGCATTCAAACCAATCTAAACGCTCGTGTTTCAGGATTGGCAAATGTGCAAAGCGTTCTTTACGCAGTGACTGATCAAGGCGAATTGATTTCGATTCCCGATATCACTTTCAATACCAATCATCCATTCGCAAGTAGCAACCCGGACAACAACCGCAACCTTCCTGAGAACACGCTTGGCACCCCCGTCACAACGATCATCGATCCGGACACCGGCGTCCCGGTAGTGTTCACGTCGCTAGACGCGGGCCCACGCAATATCGTTGACCCTACAAGCAATTTGCCGCTTTCCAGCTTCCTGTTCGGAACCGATGAAAATGGAAAACTGTTTGTATTCAACACCGCCGGCGAATTGCAACCATTGCTGCAACGTGGTTTGTCACAACAGCAGACAGAAGTAGGATCGCCAGTCGGCATCGCATTTAGCAATCTTGATATCAATCTGTTCCACCGAACGCTCGCTCGCGACGGAGATGCAGGTCATGGCGCACCGGCGACCCAAGACCTAACCCGCGACGAAGATGTCGATGGCCAGTCCAGCTTGTACTTCGGTTTCGAACCGCAAGACGATGACAATACCCAGGTCGGTCAATGGCAGGGCCAATTTGAAAACAACCGTGTCACCAACGTTCCGGCGGGAGAGGTTGGACGTGGCTTCGATTTCGCTGGTGGTGCGCACGGAAACATTGAAAGCTTTGGTTTTGATTTATCCGATTACGGTTCAGACGATGAACCAACGTTGTATTTCAATTACTTCCTTGAAACACAAGACCTTGAAGGCAACATCATCGGAGGCAGAACGCTCGACAGCGTGCGGGTCTATGTCGCCAGTGAAGAGCGGCAAAACTGGGCGTTGGTAGCGACCAACAACTCTCAAAATCAAGGAACGCTCTTCGACCTTGCCGGACAAGACTTTGATGAATTTGATCGTGACGAGTCGCGATTCACCCAAGAGGCAGCTTCACAAGGCACCGACGAAGCATTCCAACCTCGCGAACTGTTTGATGTTGCGGATTGGCGTCAGGCACGGGTTCCATTGCAACCTTGGGCGGGCGACCGCGATGTTCGGATTCGCATCGAGTTTAATTCCGCTGGTGAATCTGAACGCAATGTCGCAGAATTGCGAGCGGTCGATGCAAGAGTTCTGCTCGACGGAATTGCAGGTCGCGATCCCGATCGGTCCTTTACCATCACCGAAAATGACCTTGCCGGAAACTTTGGCGGCCCAACCACGGCGACATTTGAATTTGATTTTGGACTCGTTCTGCGGGCAGCCGCCGGTTCATCAATTGTGTCCGGTAGTTCCTTTACCTTGTCGCCAACCAACGGCGCAGCGGCGACAACCTTCTCTTTCGTTGATGTCACCGACGCAAACCCTGTTGTGTTCGATGCTGATGGAACCGCAGCTGACCTTGGCGTGGACTTGGTTAGCGCACTTATTGCCGCTGGATTGACCGTCACACCCGATGGTACGGATCCTAATCTGTTGGATGTGGTTGATGCCGGTGGAAACCCGGTCAACTTGGCTTCGGATAACCCACAACTGGTTCAGGGAAATCAAATTCAGCTCGTTGATGGCGCGATGCTGGCAGCTGTAAATTCGCTGACAGTGACCCTAGCGGACCCAGACGCCGATGCAATCAGCTTCGCATTGATTAGCGGGACACAGATCCCTTATTCGGTGACGGATGCTGCTGGTCGGGTCTCCGCAAATACGGCAATCGTGCTTCAGAGAGCTGGTTACGCGACGGTCTTTAATGCACTGAATCCGTCCAGACTTCAAATCACGGCATCTGATGCGATTAGCATCACCACGCCCGACGGAAACTCTGCGACAGCGTCTAGCACTGTGGCTAGCCTGACCTTCGGAACGATTGTGACACCGGTTGCCGGCACGGGTCTTTCCGAAGGCGACACGCTGACGCTGACCGATCCGGTGTCGCTGACTTCCACTACTTTTGTTCTGCGTGACAATGATCGGTTGGCGGTCGACTATGATGGCGACATCGATCCTAGTACGGTGGACGATCGCCAGACCGTTGCGGCAAACATGGTGGCTGCATTGACCGAAGGCGGATTACTGATCCAAGTCGACCCTGCGGATCCAACAGCATTCCGTTTCGTCGATGAAGACGGAAATCCATCGTTAGTCGGCTTGAGCGCGACAGATCCCGGTGTCTTGCAAAGCCTATTAACGGTTTCAGATGCGTCGCAGGTCAACGAAGGTGATTCAATCTCGCTGACGCCCGCGTTGGGTGGTGACGCGGTTACGTTCCGCTTTGCAGATAACGCTTCTTCGCCGGTGCCATTCGAATTGGCTGGAACGGCTGCCGATTTGGCCGCTGACATTGTCGATGCTGTCAATGCGGAATTCGCGGGCGCGGCATCAATTGCTGGCGTTGATGGGACCACGATCGTGGTGGATGATCCCGCTGTTGTTGATTTCGAGCTGAACAATTCAACCGGCTCGGTCTTGTTGGATGTGCTGACCTTTGGTGATGGTGGCACGATCGTAAACGGCGACACCTTTACGCTGGTCTCTTCACAAGGCCCCCTAACCTTCACGTTCCGCACCGCCGCGACTGCTACGCCGGCAAACACGGACATCGTTTATGACCCTGCCGCAAATGCAAATCAAATTGCAGCGACGGTTGCGACGGCTTTAGCTGCCATTGGAGCAACCGTCAACGCAAGCGACGTCTCGGGTGCATCACGAACAATCACTGATCCTTTCGGCGCCCCCCTTGCTTTGCAAGCCGAAACCGCGACCGTGAATTTGGGTGGCTTCGAAGTCAATCCAGCGGCAACGCCTGTTGGCGGTGAAGTGCTTGAACTCGTTTCCGGTGGTACGACGACAAATTTGGCTTTGCGAGCTGAATCTGATGTTTTGATTACTTTTTCAACAGGCGATGATGCGACGACGCTGGCCGCTGCGATGGCGGCGGCGATTGATGCAACCGCTCAATTCAATGCAGTTATCGACCCGATCAACGATACTCGTGTCGAACTTTCTGATGCCGATGGTACGTTTATCGAAGCGGTCGCTAGCGATAATGATTTAATCACCAATGATTACCGGGCCCCCGGCGGTGCTGATTTGGTCGACGCGTCCGAACTAACGGTGACTCGCCCGACGGCCGAGCCAGACCCCGCGGTGACGACTCCGATCCCGGCGTTACCACCGGTGACGATTGTATTGCGTGACTCGGATGCAAACTCTGTGTTCTTTGACGAAAGCGATACCGCCGACGAAGTCGGTGTTGCGATCGGCGAAGCGTTAGCCGACCAAGGGTTTACCTTTAGCGTCACTGCTTCGGAAAACGCTTCAACCCCCGTGAATGCAGGATCGATCACTGGCGGCGTGTTCGTCGCCGATTCGCCGGGTGTTGATGCATCAGCGGTTCGCATTCCAATCGGAGTCAACGACACGGCATCAGCAATACAACTTGCGATGCAGACCGGTATCGCGACTGAATTTACCGATGCGGACGGAGTAACGAACATCCATCAGTTCCCGCTTGCTCGTCAATCGGTTCGCTTATTCGGGTTTACGGTCAATGACCCTGGTTCACTGGGATACTTCCAAAACCCAACGAACATTTTTCCGTCGGGAGATCCCGATCCAGATAATCCCGTAACGGGACTGTTCGTCGATTTCGCAACTGGGCTTCCGATCGCAACGCCACAACCAGGTCTTGATAGTGGTGTCTATCAAGAGTTTGGCGAATCTGGTTTCCCAAATGATGCAGCAGACGCGTTGCGAGTTTCAGGTCTTCGAGCGTCACAAAATAACCTAGAAGGGTTCTACCTTGATGACTTCATCATTGGTTTTGCCGAACGTGGGGAACTCGTTCATGACGCCACACCTGGAACAGATTTGTCAGAAAATCCGCTGCATGAACAAGAAATTGTTCCCCAGGGA
This sequence comes from uncultured Rhodopirellula sp., assembly GCA_964449225.1. Classification (GTDB taxonomy): domain Bacteria; phylum Planctomycetota; class Planctomycetia; order Pirellulales; family Pirellulaceae; genus Rubripirellula. The sequence goes on along the minus strand of CAYVAN010000116.1, from coordinate 10,184 downwards.
TCGATTTTAGATTTGCCCGACAGTGGCGAATTCCAGTTAGAAATCCGGCTTTCCGCAGATAGCATTCGGCCTGTTGGCGGCGGTCCATCAGCGCGGGCGGCGAGCTTCGACACCAATGACATTATTGGACGTGGATTGCGACTCGGATTTGAATTTACCAGCGGTGCGGTGATCCCTGATGGTTCCGTGTTCTCGCTGTCGGACGGAAATCAGGTTGCGGAATTTGAATTCGATCACTTTGACAATGGTGTTGGAAGTGGTGTCCAGCCAGGTTCGATTCCAATTCCGTTCACCAGCGACATGACGCCGACAGAGATTGCCACCGCGTTTCGTGACGCCGTCAATTCGCCCGCAGCCAGTTCTGTTTTGGATATTACAGCGTTCTCACCAGACGGATCGGTGACGCAGGGTTCTGGCACTTCAACTCAGGTGCTGTTGTCTGGTTTGGTTGCGTCTGACCTGAACGGCAACCTCAATTTCGCACCAACGTTGCCGACATTGACCGGAGCCATTTTCGGATTAGAGATCGCTGATGAAGGCACGGCTTTAGGCGATGAAAATCGATTCCGTGATCAAGGCCAGCTGATCATTGAAAACACCTTTATCTCGAACTCGTCAGTGTACGCAATTGCGTCACAATCCTTGCGTGCAGGTGATACGGAATTCTCATTAGACACATCGCCAACCCAGCCCCTTCCTGGTGCAACGCAGGCATTCGGGACGCCAAACTCAGAAAATTTGGTTCCCGGTCCTGTCATTCGCAACAACGTTCTCTTTGACAACGGTGCCGGTGGTATATTCATCGGTGGGGATGTCACCAACGTCACCCTGCCAGCAGCTTCGCCATTCGTTCGTGTGATTAACAACACGATCGTTGACAATGATTTTGGTATTGTTGTACGCGACGGTGCCGCGCCCACACTGCTTAACAACGCCATCGTTGGAAACACCACTGGAATCTCTGCTGATGGCTCCGTCACCGCGATTGAAATCTTCAACTCGCTTTACTCCGACAATCAGATTGACACCGACGGTGTCGGACTCGGTGGGGTTGCGCAGCTAGCGGATAACACCCAAGTGTTCGTGGATCGCAACGGCGAAAACTTCTATCCTTCAATCGGATCTCAACTGATCGATGTCGGCAATGGGGCGCAGGGCGATCGTCTTTCACTGCGTACGCTACGCGGATCGCTTGGAATCGCTGAATCACCGATCTTGGCACCGGCGACTGATATTACTGGATTCACGCGTACCGATGACGGTGATCCAGCGACCGGTGGGGGCGTGGGAAGCAGCGTCTTTATTGACATTGGTGCCTTCGATCGCGCCGATCGTCTTGGCCCCACCGCTAGGTTGGTTACGCCACCGGACAATGACGAATTGGGACAAGATCAAGATCCGTTGCCGACCGTCGTGCAATTGGATAGCGGTGTCCTGGATAGATTTGTCATCCGTATTGAGGACATTCGCGGTGCTGGTGTCAGCGACCCCAGTGTGACCGTCGAACAATTGACACTGACCCAAGACGGGCGTGTCCTAGGTGCCGGAGTCGATTACACCTTTGCCTACTCCACGACCGACAACACGATTACGTTGACACCTACCAGCGGAATTTGGACGCCTGGGTCCGCGTATGAAATTTCGATCAACAACCGAGAACGCATCGGCTTGCAGTTCGTGGAGGGTGATGAAATCACCGATGGACTTGAGTTTACGGTGACCGACGACGACGGTGTCCAGGCAACGTTCGAATTGGATGGCGGTCTTGCAATCCATTTCGAGGATGTGCCACAGGACGGAGACATCATTCGCTTTAGTAACGGCATCCAAGTTGAATTTGACTCCGATGGTGAGCTTAACGGTTCAACAACGAATGCCATTGAAATTGCACCGACGGACACCGCCGAATCGATCGCGATTGCGTTCACAAATTTAGTGCGTAGCACTGAAGTTGGTTTCGATACAGCCGTACCGCTAGCGGGCGAAGTCGTTTCGGTGACTTTCGACCCGAATGTGGATGCCGAAATCACTTCTGAATCAATCGAAATCATCAGTCGCGCAGGCGTGGCCGATGGAGCCACCGCAGTTCCATATTTGCCAACATCAGACTTCAGCGCCGAATCGACCGCTGCGGCAGTGATTGCGGCGATATCTGCATCCAACCTAAGCAGTTCGGCCTTCACCCCTGGTGGTGGCCAAGTCTTTATCAGCGATGCCGCGTCAGTTACCGGAATTGGAACCAACAATATCGGAGCGGTGCTTGATTTGGCCGGGAATGAACTATCGCCTAATCGAGTCACTCGCGAAACTCAGTTTACGATTCTGCTGCCCGGTACCGAGCTTGATTTTGGTGACGCAGCTACCAATCTTCCGACGTTGCTGGCTGACAATGGTGCCCGGCACACGGTGACGGATTCTGCACCACGATTCGGGTCGTTCATTGACACCGAACTGAACAGCCAACTGGTCATCGGGGAAAACGATGACGCTGGATTAACAATCATCGGCGATGGAACCGGAGGCTTAGCCGTCAGCAACGTCGACGACGGAATCGAAATCGTCGTTGGCGACGATGCAAGACCAGGGCAAACCGTTTCCATTAATTTAGGCAACGGAGATGTACGTGTCTTTGAATTGGTCTTAGCCGGCAATGTCCCCGTTAGCCCAACAAACATTCCGGTATTGATCGTACCTAGTAACGTCGGCGAATCGGCTAACGCTTTGGCAATCCGGACGGCGGAACGTCTAGCATCAGTCATTGCTGAAAACTTGACCCAAGCTGCATCCGGGGCATTGGCTCCCGCCGCAACGGTCCAACGTGAAAGCGAATCCGATCGCTTACAAGTCGTTTCTGTTGATGATGAAGACGGCGTTCTTATCTTCGCTGACGGGCCATTCCAAGGGATGTTCATCGATCCTGAATTTGATTCGATGGGCGGCACCATTGACCCAAGCTTGGAAGTGCTGAACTTTCTAAATCCGAACGCCTCCGAGGGAGTCGTCTTGGCGCTCGATGTTCGGGGCAACGGCTTGGTCGACGCTTGGATCGATTTCAATGGCGATGGCGATTTCCAAGACACCGGCGAACAGGTCTTGTTGAACCAACCAGTCGTCGATGGGAATACGAACCGCGTACGCATTGTGACCCCCGCCAACGTTAGTTTGCCCGGTGGTTCCAAGGACGTCCAAGCTAGGTTCCGAATCAGCAGCACTGGTAACCAACGTCCCGATGGATTGACAATTGGCGGCGAAGTTGAAGACCACGTGGTCAGAATTGTCGACGCTCCTTTGCCTCAGGCGATCTCTGCCACCTACACGATCAACGAAGACAACATTGGCAACGATCCGTTGGACACCGCTGCCTTCCCAGCTCAGTATCCCGCGCTGACGATCGACACATCTGCGTTCAGCGATGTTCGCTACGTCATTGCACGCACCACCGCGTTTGGAACCGTCAACCTAGACGACATGGGTGAATTCACGTATCAGCCCGATGAAGATTTCTTCGGGACGGATACCTTCACCTATCAAGTCATCGGAAGCATCGATATTGGTGGCACCGTTTTGCCGGTCCGCAGCGAACTGGCTACCGTTGCCATCACGGTAAATCCCGTCAATGACATTCCTTCGGCAATCAATCAACAACTGATCGGCGTCGAAAACGAGGACTTGACGTTCACTAGCGACGACTTGCTAGAAAACGCGTTGCCGCAGGAAGATGCGGATCAGAGGACAACGCCGTTCGACGAACAAGAACAAACCCTGTCCGTTATCAACATTCATGTCTTGGACGAAAATGGAATCATGGTTCCGGTCCTTGACCTTACCGACTCGAATGATCCGTTTTCAATCAGCGAAGGATCCGTCCAACGCGAAACCTTTATTGAAGTCACCACAGGCGTCTTCCAACCGTTTGGAACATTGACCGTAAACGTGGCAACGGATTCGGCCACCGGGGTTACCGAGGTTTCAGATCTAACATTTGCACCTGAAATCAGAGTCGACACCGGTGAAGTCGACGTTGACGGCGCCCCCATTTTGGAAGTGGTTCGCCTGGACAATTACAACCGCAACAGCCCCGCCCCTGTGCCGTTTGAATACGTGGTCGCCGACAATGGCCAAACCACTCTGCCAGATGGTACTGACGCAACCGATTCGGTGACCCCGGAAATCATTACGCAGACAGCCACGATTGCATTGCTTGAACGCAACGATGCCCCCGTTGCTGGCAACGATGTGATTATCTCCATCGAAGATCCCGCGGGCGGTTTTACGATCGATCATGCAACCTTGCTTGCCAACGATACCGCTGGTTCGGTAGCCGACGCAGAAGGCAGAAATGCATCAATTGACGAAAACAACGGCACCAGCGACGTCACCCTTAGCATGCCTGTTTTGATCGACAATCCAATCTTCAACAGTCCAGATGCAACGGTGTCGGTGTTTACATCTGGTTTGGGCGTTATCGCTTACAACCCTGCTGATCCAACCCAATTCATTTACACGCCACGGCCTGATTTCTACGGCATCGACACGTTCGTTTACTCAATCACCGACAATGGCAACAATGTCTCGCTCGATGGCAACGGTGTTGAAATCAACACGCCAAGCACGTTGACGACCACCGCAACGGTGATGCTGGATGTTCGTCCACAAAACGATGCCCCCAGCACGCCAGACAAACCAACGCCGGCACAAGCGTTGACCGGCGTGTTCACAACGACGGAAGATCCAGCGACTCCGCTGATCATTACTGCCAATTCGTTGACGCAAGGATCGGTCGGGCATGCAGACCCGCAGTTCTTCAGTGCTCCTCAAGACGAGTCCAATCAGTTGTTCTTCGTCAGCGGAGTTTTCGACGAAAGCGATAACGAAATAACGATCAACAATGTGGGCGATCCAGCGAACCCAAATTCGTTCAATTCTGCGTCGGGAACGTTCCGTCCATTCTTTAACGAAACCGCAGGACCGTCGTTTGGTCATCTCATTCGCATCGAGTACACACCTGGGGAAGATTTCAATTCGGCACAGGATTTGGGTGCCGGTTTGACCAGCGTGCCCGATACACTCGCGTTCACCCTTAGCGACGATGGGATAAGCATCGACCAACGGCCTAGCGTTGACATCAACGGAAACCCGTTTGCTCCTTACACCGATGAACCTGCATCGGTCAAAGCGACCGTTTCCATCACGGTGACGCCTGTCAATGACGCACCTGTTTTGGGCAACGACACCTTTGACGCTGTCGAAGACGTCGCACTAACGATTCCATTTGCGTCCATCTCTGGCAATGATTCAGTCGGACCAGCGGATGAAGTAGACGGCACCAACGATGGTGTGCTGACCTATTCACAATCGCCAATCACAACGACGCAGGGCGGGACGGTAACGTTCCTTGCCAACGGCGATCTGGTCTACAACGGACCTGCGGAATTCAGCGGCCAAGACACCTTTGTCTACGCGGCAACCGATCAAGGTGTGACTGAAAACCTTGACGGCAATCGCGTCAATGATGCCCTATCGTCGACCGCGACCGTCACCGTTAATGTCGCTGCGGTTAACGATCCGCCCACGATCGATCAACTTGGAAACCAGACCTTAAGCGAAGGTGAAGTCGGTCGGATTCTGACGATTTCGGGAATCAGTGCAGGTGGCGGCGAAAACCAAATGCTACGTGTCTCGGCAACGGCGTCGTCACCATCGCCGTTTGACACCTTAACGCCGATCTACAACAGCCCAGACGAAGTGGCGACCATCGCATTGACGCCGCGACCGTTTGAATTTGGCACAACAACATTGACCGTCACGGTGACCGATGCTGGTTTCGATGGCGTTTTCGATACTGCCGACGATGCGTCGACATCGCTGGACGTCATTGTTGATGTTCTGGAAGTCAACGATCCGCCAACGATTGATCCGATCGCCGATTTTAACGTGACTGAAAATGACACGGTTTCAGACGTCGTTTTCACGGGCGTCAGTTCTGGCCCGCTAGAAACACAACCGCTATCGGTGACCGTATCGAGCAGCAATACGCTGTTGGTTCGCAACGAAGACATCGTGGTCGATTACACCGACCCCAATACCTCGGGCAGCTTCAGCTACTCGCTACAACCCGATCGATCCGGCACGACTGTTTTGACGATCACGTTAACCGATGGTGGACTCGATGGTGACTTGACAACGGTTGGTGACAACGGAATCACGACCGAAACAATTACCCTAACCGTCGACAATATCGTTAACATCCCTGAACCAGCGGACGATTCCTTCGTCAGCGATGAAGACTTAACGGTAACCATTGGCAGCGATCAATTGACGGCCAATGACTTTGCACCGGACTTAGGACCGGGCGAATCACTCACCGTGATTCTGGACGCTGGCAATCCTGATGATTTGACTCAGACGATTACGACGACGCTCGGTGCGACAGTAACGATCAACACCGCCACCGGCGAACTTACCTACGACCCGACCACCGCAACTCAGTTGCAAGCTCTGGCACCAGGTGACTCAGTCGATGACAGCTTTGATTACTTTGTAAACGACGGAACGCTAACGGCACCTTTCCCTTCGGCAACCGTTCGGCTGTCGATCGAAGGAATCAACGACGCACCAAATGTCGTCGATGACATTGTCGGTTCACCGCCGGTACCGGCGAACCCATCGACCCTGGCTCCATTCTTGATTCGACCGCTTGCCAACGATAGCGACGTTGACGGAACATTGAACCCTGATTCGTTGATCGTCACCGAACAACCTTCCTCGGGTTCAGTTTCCAGGCGTTTGGTTGACGACGGCAACGGTAACTTGGTCGTCGAACTGGCTTATTCGCCGTTTGTGCAATTTGACGGATCAGATTCGTTCAAATACACGGTCTCGGACAACCTTGGCCAACAGAGTGTCGAAGCGACGATTGAAATTCGACCATCATTGGCACCGATCACCGGCCCAGACATCGGTGGTGGGTTCGCACCCGATGGGATCCAGATCAACGTCCTTGCCAATGACGTCCCGGTTGCGGGCACCCTGGATTTTGCGTCGCTCACGATTTCCCGAAACGGAGCTAACGGAGTTGCGACTGCCAATTCCGACGGTACCGTCAGTTACGTTCCCAATCCTGGTTTCGTCGGAACCGATTCGTTCCAGTACACCGTGTCTGATACCGAAGGCAACGATAGCGATCCGGTCACCGTGGTCGTCAATTCGACCGCCAACGGAATGCAAAACCCGATTCGGTTTAGCGACGTTAACGCCGATGGCGATGTGGATGCATTTGACGCCCTGTTAATTATCAACCGGATTGATCGTGCGGGCTCCAACCAGATCCCTGTCGACAGCGCTGACCGCGGCCCGAACTTCTATGACGTTAACGGCAGCGGCGATATCACGGCGTTTGATGCGTTGCTGGTGATCAACAGCATTGGTCAGCCTGCACCGGTATTCGAGGGCGAAGCGATCCAACAGACGGCGTTTGCCTCCCCTGTGACCTCGTTGCCAGCGAACTTGACACCCGCGAACTTGACCCCCGCCGCCTTGTCGCAACCATTATCCGATCCTTCGCCGACGAGCGGGGAACAGGATGCTGGGACCGATCAAGTCGGATTGCCGATCGAAGCGTCGCCGCAAACCAAGCTGGTTAGCATGGACGCATTTGCAGTGGATCATGCCCATGTCGACGATTCGCTGGTTGATTTGTTAGCTCAGGATGCTGGTTCGGATGCCTCCGAGACCATTTCTGACGAATCCTCGACCGATTTGGCGTTCAAGATGCTCCGTTAGGACTTCCCAAGCGGACGTGGGTTCGTTATCCTCCGCGATTCAATTGAAATCAGTGACTTGACGGACGATCCCCGCATGGATGGATCTGTCCTGGTATCTACGAGCAGGAAAATGACCAAAGCCAAGGCAAAGACGAAAATGAAGACGCACAAGGGAACCAAGAAACGGTTCCGCTTGTCCGCCAGTGGTAAGGCAATGCACCGCAGCAGTGGCACAAGCCACTTGGCGCAGGCCATCTCCGCAAAGCGTCGTCGCAACCTGCGTGGCACGACTGCGGTCGACAAATGCATGGAAGCGACCATCAAGGCCGCGCTGAACGGCTACAGCAGCTAGGAAAAGCGATTAGGAGAAGCATTAGCTTTTAGCGTTTTGCTATTAGCTTTTGTTATCCGGACACAGACGAACTCCCCCCCCCAGCGAAAGCTAACTGCGAAAAGCTAACAGCTAGCCGCAAAAAGCTCTTCGCTATTTACATCCCTTCGGTTGGGCGAAACTTCGGCGTCGGCATTCCATGCCTTCGGTCGGGGCCTGAATCGGAAACACAAAAGAATTTGCAGGAATTGATCGATGCGTACCACTACCGGTTCAGCAAGGCATAAGTCAAAGAAACGTCTATTCAAGCGAGCCAAGGGCTTCCGCGGTGGACGTGGTACTTTGATTCGCAGTGTGAAAGAAACATTGCTTCGCAGCGGTGCTTACGCGTTTCGCGATCGCCGCGTCCGCAAACGTGACTTCCGCAAATTGTGGATCATTCGGATCAATGCTGCTGCACGTCAGCATGGTCTTCGTTACAGCGAATTCATGTACGGTTTGAAACTATCCGGTATTGAATTGGATCGTAAGTCGCTATCTGAAATGGCGATTACCGATTCAGCGGGCTTCACCGAAGTCTGCAACAAGGTGAAGGAATCGCTCGCCGCCAAGGCTGCTTAGCGAATATGTCGCTCGACAATTTCCTCGCCACGCTCGAAAAGCTCGAAGGCGAAGCCAAGGATGCTTTTGAAAATGCGGCCGATTCTGAAACACTAGAATCGGTCCGCGTTCAGTTTTTAGGTGCCAAAAAAGGTGCCTTGAAAGACGTTCAAAAGCAGATGGGCGGGATCGACAAGGATGATCGCAAAGCGGCTGGGATGCGTTTAAATGCGTTCAAGGCGAATGTACAGACCGCATTCGAGCAATCTGTGGCCCGGCTGGGCGGCGGCAAATCCGATGGCGCGGACCCTACTTTTGACCCAACGCTTCCTGGCATTCGGCCAGAAATCGGGCACATCCACCCCATCACGCAAACCATCAACCACTTGATGGAAATCATGGGGCGGATGGGATTCAGCTCCGCCGAAGGCCCCGAAGTCGAAGATCCCTGGCATAATTTTGTCGCGCTGAATATCCCCGAGGACCATCCGGCTCGTGATCCGCTAGACAACTTCTATCTGTCGACCGCCGAAGCTGCCGCCGGCGCCGAAGGCAGTCAACTGCTTCGCAGCCAAACCAGCACGGTCCAAATTCGTGTGATGGAAAAGCAGGCTCCGCCGATCCGCATCATTTCGCTGGGCCGTGTCTATCGACCCGACGCTCCTGATGCAACTCACTTTCCGATGTTCCATCAAATGGAAGGCCTGTACGTTGACAAGCACGTCACGATGGCGAACTTAAAGACGGTCCTGCGGGTGTTTGCGAACAACTACCTGGGCGATGACGTGGAGATTCGTTTCCGCCCGTCGTTCTTCCCTTTCACCGAACCCAGTGTCGAAGTCGATTTCTATTGGAACGGAGCGTGGATCGAATTTGGTGGCGCGGGAATGGTTGACCCAGCGGTGTTCTCGGCCGTCGGTTACGATCCCGACGAAGTGTCCGGATTTGCATTCGGTTTGGGTGTCGAACGCCTTTGCATGCGTCGCCACGGAATCACCGACATTCGCGATTTGTACAGCGGCGACCTGCGATTTCTACGCCAATTCTAGCGCCGATTGAAAACGGCTTTCGCCTGGACCTACGGCTGCGTGGCCGGTATCCCAGCAACATGGCGAGCTGAGGGTGCATGACCGGTTTTGTTAGGAATCGGTGAGTTTGACCTTGCGGCGGCGATGTCGGAAGCCGTCGCATTTGGTGCCCCGGCGTTCCCAGAATCCCTCTCTGTCGTGAGTTCTCGCTCAAGTCATCCGCTTTGAGCTGCAGAAGCGGTTCCAACGAGGCGTCTCGCCAGAACTTTTCGGTGCCCTTGATCCATTTGTTGATTTGCTTTTGCGTCGACTCCACCGGTGAGGTTGTGATCGGAAGGCCGCTGCGTCGGTATTGGCCGTACTTCACCCAGGAGCGTAAAAGGTGCCGGGGAGCGTAAAAGGTGTCGGACACGAATGGCGTTGTCCACGCGGTTTTTGATGATTTGGGTGCCGCGATTGCTC
>CAYVAN010000115.1:0-14585 GCA_964449225.1 uncultured Rhodopirellula sp. | reverse complement strand
ATCCTTGTGCTTCAGGATCTTTCACAAGATCCACGACGAACCACGCGAATTTTTAGCTTTGACAGACCACTAGCTTGCTAACGAAATTCCTAGCGTTTCCACTGGCAGTTCGAGCCAGTCGGTGATCATGACGCGTTGGACGAGTGTTTCGTCCAAGTGCGAGCGTACGACTTCCATCAGTCGCTCGCGAATTTGTGCTTGGGCTGGATCGTCTAGCCACTTAGGATCGACTTGGCGAAGCAATTGTTCTGCCGATTCGTGAATTTCCATCTGCATCACCGTCAAGCGTTCTCGGCCGCGGTGGATTTTTGACGGGTCGATCACCGCATGCAACCGAAAATGGTAAACCGTTTTGTTATCGGCAGTGGTTTGAAATCGGAAGTTGCCAATTTCAAACGCGGTCGTTTCGATATTGCTAAGCTGGGCAACCCGGCTGCGCACGTATCCAATGACGGCTGCGTGAACGGCCACCATTAACAGGATTAAACCAGCGGCCCAATATCGGCGAATGGCTTGCACGTGAGTGATCCTAGGAAACATGAGAAGTCTGTGGTAATCACCAATCCAGTGCGGATCAGTACGATGGTGGCGGTCGAAACGATTATCACCGGCTTAAAATCACGGCCAGTGGTGTTTCTATCACAACACTTCGAACGCTAGGTCATCACGAAGCATCGTGCGAGAAAAAGGCTCATCTTTTTTAGGCGCTCCATTTGACTTTCTGCTCAGATTCCCCGTTAGAGGATTCACCATCGATGAGCCCCAACCCATCTTTGCCATGCCCCGCCGGGCGAAATCAATCTTCGCCGATTCAGCGTCGCGTGGTGGTGTTGACTAGTCCAAAGGCGGGCAGTGGTTCGAATCGCAATCAGATTTCCAGATTGATGGATCGATTGGCCGCGTCAGCCATCGAGGCTAGGTTGACTCATGATCCAAGTGATCTGGATCAGCTTTGGGGTAAATCTTCTGGTTCGATTGCAGGCACAGTCGTCGTGGCTGCCGGTGGTGATGGAACGGTGACACTGGCGGCATCAAGGCTGCTTGCGGAATCGAAGCATCGCTCCCGTAGGGATCAGGCCGACATTCCTATCGTTCCGATGCCGTTGGGTACTGAAAACCTGCTTGCCCGTCATTTTGGACATCGTGTGGAAGCGGAGCACGTTTTCAACACCATCGTATCCGGGACACAGCACTCGATTGATTTGGGAAGCGTGCGGACAACCGCGAATTCAAAGGTCCGACCGATGTTGACCATGGCGACGTGCGGGTTTGATGCCGAGGTTGTTCGTCGTTTGCATTTACGTCGCAGCGGACACATTCGCCGAAGCAGCTACTTTGTTCCGATTGCCCAGGTGCTTGGTCGTTATCTGTTTCCTGAATTGATCATTGAAGCCGTTTCTTCGCAGGGGGAAATTGAACGTCAAGTTCGTTGCGGCTGGGCGATGGTTTTCAACCTGCCCTGCTATGGAGGCGGTTTGACAATTGAGCCTGATGCGATCGGGGATGATGGCTTGCTTGATGTGATCGCATTCCAAGGTCGATCGATCGCCAGCGGGCTGCGATACGTCGCGGGTATCAAAACCGGTCGACACCTAGGATTTCCCGATACGATCCGGTTCAGGGCTGCGACCGTCAGGATTCACGCCGCGGACCGAGTGCATTTCCAAGTCGATGGAGACTACGCGGGGCGATTGCCAATCGAAATTGGAATTCGTCCCAAGGCAGTGAAATTGTTGTTGCCGCCAAAATCTTGATGACGCGGGTAATCGAAGGCGCACGGAGTCGTGGAAAGTTGGCGGAATAACTGGGCTTCCCCAACCCTGCCTTCGTCAATCAAACTGAGCCTATGAATAATCCATCACTAGAAAGCTCGGCGTCCAATTCTGTCACGCCCGTTCACATCGGCGATTTTCAATGCGGCGATCATCAGCCGCTAACGCTGATCGCTGGTCCCTGCGTGTTGCAGACGCCAGAGATCACGATGCAGATCGCAGACGTGCTGTGCCGCATTAATCAACGCGATGACGTTAACGTTGTCTTTAAAGCTTCGTTTGATAAAGCCAATCGAACCAGCCTCCATGCCAAGCGTGGTCCGGGGATTGATGAAGGGCTGCGAATGCTGGATGACGTCAGGGAAAAAAGTGGTCTGCCAACCACAACGGATCTACACACGCCCGACCAGGCAGCCGCCGTGGGACAGGTGTGTGACTTATTGCAAATTCCGGCATTTTTGGCTCGGCAAACCGACTTGATCGTTGCTGCGGCACAGACCGGACGTCCGCTGAATATCAAAAAAGGTCAATTCATGTCGCCGATGGACATGCAGTACGCTGTTGATAAGGTTCGCGGGACCGTGCCGCAAACTGGCGACGCTGCTGGCGTGATGCTGTGCGAACGTGGAACTTTTTTTGGGTATGGGCGTTTGGTCAACGATATGCAGTCGCTGCCGCTGATGCGATCGTTGGGAGTTCCGGTAGTCTTTGATGCGACGCATAGCGTGCAGCAACCCGGCGGATTGGCGGGTGCGACCGGTGGAAACCGCGAAATGGTCGAACCACTTGCTCGCGCCGCCGTAGCAATCGGTATTGACGCAATCTTCTTCGAAACCCACCCCGAACCTGACACTTCGCCCAGCGACGGTGCGAACATGATTCACTTGGCGGATTTTGAGTCCATGATCGATCGCTTGTTGCGATTGCGTCAAACCGTCACGTCGCTTTAGAGGACAAAACACAGTGATTTTTACTGGGCGTTCTACTGCCTCGCTGATTGCATGCTTTTTGTTGGTCGGTTGCACCGAAACAGAGGATCCCGTTCGAGCGATCCAGGCGAAACGTCAAGATCGTTTGCAGTCCCAGTCCACGGTCGATCATCTCGGCAAGACTTTTGATCTGCTTAGCAATCTGGTCGAACTCAATCCGAAAGAGTCTAGGCGTCAGATCGTTTATCACCTCAATCAATGGCGATTGGGGCGAACCAGTCCAGCGGACAAGGCGATCATCAAGACGCCGCTCACGCCGTTGATCAAGAATGTCGAAGATTTGCTGCGATCCGATTCAAAGCTAGATCGTCCAGGCAAAAGTTCGTTCATCGCGAGTGACGTTGATCATTTGCGTGACAGCTATCTTTGTCGCCAAATTACCCGTTGGGTGGATCATCCAGGACACGATGATCCGCTGCTTGATGATTGGTTCGCGAAATTGCCAGAGAAGATTGGCGAAGAAAGTGCTGACAAGCTTCGTACTGCCGCTCGCTTGTTCGATTGGACGGTACGAAACATTGCGATTGAACCGCTCGTCGATCCTTCGCCCGGGCCGCCCATGCCCAAGATGTCGGAGGGCTTGGAATTTCGTGGCGGAGCTTACCGTCAATCCGATTATCAAACTCTGTGGCGAGGCACCGGCGATGCGTGGCAGCAAGCGGGGGTGTTTATCCTGTTGGCTCGGCAGTCGGCAATCCCCGCATTCATTCTGGCTCTGCCTCCCGGTGCCAGTGATGAAACAGGTTCGGACGAAACGAGTCCTTGGTGCGTTGGCGTTCTGATTGGTGAAGCGATTTATCTTTTTGAGCCACAGTTGGGTTGTCCTGTTCCCGGTCCTGGCCAAGTAGGGATCGCCACGCTTGGTGAAGCTCGTAAAGATCCATCGGTGCTACGTCGCTTGAAAGTCCCCGGCTTTTTCAATTACCCGTACACCAGCAAGAAAATTAAGCAATGTGTTGCGTTACTGCACGTGACACCTGAAGCGATCAGTCCGCGGATGAAATTGCTGCAGTCTGGTTTGACCGGCGATCGGCGGATGGTGACCTACGTCAATACGGATCAGCTTGAAAAAGATATCGATGCGATTCGAGGGATCGCGGGAGTTCGTCTTTGGCGAAAGTCGTTGCTTTCAGAAATTTATGCCGCTGATTTAGAGCGTGCTGCTCAGCGGGATCCCTTGTTCCAGTTCTGGTATCGGTCACGTTGGGCGATCTTAGAAGCTCCCATGTCATCAGCTGAATTATTGGCAAAGGCAAGATGGAAACACTTGCAGGGTGTCTTCGATAACGATGACCTGGAAAACGAAAAGGGCGCGCGAGTGTTGTATCTGTCTCAGCGGGCGCCCGAGTTTGAAATCGCGGACTTATCGATTGATGTGAATTTGCAAAAGATCTACGGGGTTCGGCGGGAACTTGGGATTGCGCCGGAGGTTTACCAGCGGCAAATTCAGCAAGCACAGCAAATGATGCGAATGGGGAAACACACTGCAACGTATTGGATTAGCTTGATTCAGTATGATGACGAACGATACGATACGGCTGAGACATGGTTCACAAAACGAGTTCTTGGCGATGGTCAATCATCGCGATGGGAGCCATCGGCGACTTACAATTTGGCTCGAACATTGGAACAACTAGGCAGGTTGGACGAAGCAATCGAGCTGTACAAGTCTGATCAGAACCCGCGACCGCACGGTAGCCGGATTCGTGCGAGGTTGCTCAGGAAACAAGTCGAATCAGCGGCAGATGCAACTGCTCAGGCGAATGAGGAATGATCGTTACGGGGAACTTGCTGGTATCTGAACAGCCAGGGGTTTGTTCGATTCGAGCGGGCACGATTGATGTTGTTGACGGATTGATTCAGGACATTCACTGGGATGAAATCAGTAACGATGCTGATTTGGGCGGAGCCGATTACCTGATCACGCCGGGGTTCATTGACGCTCATTTGCACCTTCCGCAGTTTGATTTGATCGGCGCGCATGGGATGCCACTGTTGCGGTGGTTAAATGAAGTAACCTTCCCCGCCGAGGCCAAATGGGCTGATGTGCAGTACGCGAAAGCGATGACGGATCGAGTCGCCAAGCAGCTAATCAGTTACGGGACAACCGGAGTTGCCGCTTACGCGACCGTGCATCACCGATCCGCGATTGCCGCGATCGACGTTTTGCAATCGTATGGGATGCATGGCGTCGTTGGTCAGGTCTTAATGGATCGCGAGGCACCCGACGACATTTGCCGCCCAGCGACACAGCTGATCAATGAAGCATCCGCGATACAGGAACGCTTTCCTGCTGGGGACGGCAATTGGATTGGGCCAATATCCGCAGCGGTAACGCCTCGTTTTGCGATCGCGTGCAGCGAAGAGTTATTAGTCGGCGCGGGAAAGGTCGCAAAGGAGTATCGTTGTGTTGTGCAATCACACTTGGCCGAAACCAAGGCTGAATGCGCCCGGGTCGGTGAACTGTTTGATGATCGTTCGTATGTATCGGTTTATCGAGACGCCGGGTTGCTGCATCGGCGAAGCATTTTTGGTCACGGAATCCACTTGTCGACGAAGGATCTAGCAGGGGTGGCGGATTCGCAGGCTGTGATTGCTCATTGTCCAACCGCGAATTCGTTTTTGGTCAGTGGTGTCATGGACCGGCAACAGCGTTGTGAAGCCGGGGTGCGAATTGCCGTTGGCAGTGATATTGGTGCGGGCTACCACAGTAGTATGGTTCGTGTTGCTTCGGCGATGATTGAATCCGCCGCGATGATTGGCGATATCTTTCCCAGTGCAGCTCAGGCTTGGTATTGCATCACCGCCGGTAACGCCGAGCTGCTTGGGCTTGATGGCGTTGGAAGGATCGAAGTCGGCGGTTCTGCTGATCTTGTGATTGCTCGTCCGAACATTCCATGGCTAAGCGGTGGAACAGATCCTTTGTCGATGGCGATGTGGTCTTGGGATGATCGATGGATCAAAGAGGTGGTTTTAAGGGGCCGCAAAGTCCTGCGATCGTAAATGATTCACCGTAGATCGCTCGGTTTGTGATCGGATGCTGTGCACGAGAAAATGGTCGACTCAAACGGCCTAGATAAATCGCTTGCGACATTATTTTTAGATCGCCTGAGCCAGCAACTAGGATGGTAAGGACACCTAGATCGAAAACAAACATCGCAAGGGCACCGAATGGATATCAGAACGATTCGCTTCTTAGCTGCCTTAGCATGTGCATTGCCTGTTCTGGGAATCTCCCAAAGCGCAGCGAAGAAGCCACCGGCGAGTCGTTTTCGGGTGAAAGAAACAACGGATCCGGCTGGTTGGAAAATTATGGACGGTGAAAATATGGTTGCTGGCTACATCGCAGATAGCGACGGTCGCCCGATTGTTTATCCCGTTATAGGACCAAGCGGGCAATTTATGACTCGGCACTTCCCAATGACAGCGTCGATGCCGTTTGAAGAACGAGACCATCCGCATCATCGATCAGTCTGGTTCGCGCATGGCGATGTCAACGGAATCGATTTTTGGTCTGATGGCGATGGGACTGGTACGATCGTGCAGAGAATCAGTTCAGCAATGGTCGAAGAATCTAGTTTTCTTAAAAGTGATACTGCGATTGTGATGACCGAAAACGATTGGCTATCGCCAGAGGGTGAAAGGGTACTTAGCGACGTCCGCCGAACCGCATTCTTTGTTGACGATGGACGACGAATCATTGACTTTGATATTTTGTTGATTGCATCCGACACGGACGTCAATTTCGGCGACACCAAAGAAGGCACGTTCGGCGTACGTGTGGCCGGCAGTATGAAGGTGGAAGCGAACCAGGGGGGCCAGATCGTGAATGCCGATGGTGATAAGAACGCGGATGCCTGGGGAAAGCGATCACCCTGGGTCGATTACAGCGGTCCTGTTTACGTCGAAGGAAAACCATCGCAAGTCGCGGGGATCACGATTCACAATTGCCCTAGCAGCTTCGGGTATCCGGTGCGCTGGCATGTTCGCGATTACGGCTTGTTCGCGGCGAATCCGTTTGGTGTTCACGATTTTGAAGGCGGATCGAAACGCGGCGGGATCGTGTTGAGTCAAGGTAAAACACTGCGGCTGAACTACCGTGTTATCCTGCATGACGGCGGATTCGATGCAAAGATGGCCGAGGCCGATTCTGAAAAATTCGCCAACGATGCGCGGCCCGCTCTGAACAGCGCTCAGTCTGCGGAATAGTTGGTTTAGTTTGGAGCCAGCCCCGCGATTGGCATCTTCACGCGATAAACGGATGTTCGCGCCGTGACGACCATTGTTTTGCGATCGGTCCCCGCAAAGGTAACGTTGGCGGGTTGTTCCGGGAATCGCACCAAACCAACACTGTCACCCGAGGGCGAAAAGATTTCGACACCCAGTTGTGTGGTGAAGTAAACATTGCCTTCCACATCGATAACGATCCCATCCCCGCCGGTGTTTTCCTTTTCAGCGGGCTGAGTCAGCTGACAAAAGGTTTGTCCCTGACCGAGTGAGCCCGGTCCTTTCACTTGGTAAACCAACATTTCGGATTGAAACGTGGGCGAAACGTAAAGGCGGTTACCATCGGGCGAAAGTCCAATTCCGTTGGGCGCTGCAATGTCGCCGGTCACCCGCGTGATCTTTCCGTCCGTTGATCGGTAGTAGACCGACTGTACGGTTTGCGGCAGCGGATCTGGGGCACTAAAAACGGGATCGGTAAAGTAGATTCCACCGTGCCGGTCAATGACTAAGTCATTAGGAGCATTGAAGCGTTTGTCGTTGTATGTATTTGCCAGACGCTTGCGTTTATTGGATGTCAGATCATAGGAGACCAAGTTGCCATCCATCTCACACGCCAGCAAGCGACCGTCCGAATCGACAAGTAAGCCGTTGGCGTGACGCGAATTCTTAGTCAACACTGTGACCGCATCTTCTGCGTCAATGCGATGAATCGTGTTCGCTGGGATATCGCTAAAGTACAGATGTCCTCGATCGGGATCCCAAGCCGGGCCTTCAGTAAACCTAAAACCGGTCGCTACTTTTTCGATCTCGCCGAGTGGTACGATCTTCGGTGTGTTGGATTTTGGCTTGGTCGAACGTTTGTCTTGCGCGTTTGCATCGGTCAACGAAGAGATTACGGTAAGGCCCAAGCTAATCAGCAGCAGGGCGATCAATTGAGAAATTGTTTTCTGCATTAGGCTATGGCTAAATAGGTTTGTAGTTTGGAAGCCTGTTTTGTTCTGCGGCTACATGCGGCTACGTCAGGAATTCTTGTCTGATTCTAGTCAGGTAGTCGAGAAGTGGTCTTGTATTGCCCTGGTTGTCGATCAAGCCGCCGTGGGTAACGACATGCGGTTCGGCGTCGCTCCAGCTATCCCAAACGATTCCGTGAACAATGTGTTTGGCCAGCAATGTGCGAATCATCGCACTGGCAACACGTAACTGCTGATCGGAAGGATCTTCGCTGCTGTCCAGGTAATTCAAGACATCCGTGGGTGCGGTCGCATCGGTGTCTGGTCCGATTGCCGCAGGTGCAACCAATTGGACCAGCAACGGCATCCCTAGCGTTGCCCAGCGGTCGATCATGTGACCGAAATCCACGGTGGACCGTGGCTGAGTCGCGTTTTCCGAGTAATGCATCCGGCATTCAAGTCCGATGCCTGCCATGCCCAATCCGCTGCGTACCATAGCGTCGGCAAATTGCAGTGGTGAAATTCCGTCGCGGTCTTTCGCAAGGTACTCGCCAAAGGGTTGGTCGAAAGACATGATTGCCGGTGTGTTCGGATCCGTTCGTCGGACTGCTTGCAGGATACCGATCGCCAAACGCATCGCCTGTTCGTCATCAAGCGGAAGTGGCCCAGGGGTATTCAATCCGGTGGCGCAATTCCAAAGCTGTACCTTGCCTCGAAACCTTGCGACCGTCGTTTCGACAAAGTGGATGGCTGCTTTTAAAAGCGATTCAAAATTGTCTTCGAATAGGTACAACCAGTGTGGCATCATGCGAGTACGAAAGTCGATTAGCGGACCACCAACGACTCGCATTCCTTTGCCAGTGAAGTACTGTATGGTTCGTTCTGCATCTTCAAAGTGAAAGCTACCCGAATCCGTTTCGATTTCAGACCAACTCAATCGAACAGCTGCGGTATTGAATGCTGAAACGAATGCATCCGCATGACGCGATTCAATGGGTGAGGGTGGAATCACCGTGGCCGCCATCAGGGTTCCGATTTGAGGTTCGCGTTGTTTGCGATAGGCGATTGACTGCACACTGTAGGATTCACCAAGATCGTTGATCGCCGATTCCAACAGTGTGATCGCTCGTATCGCAGCGGTGGCACTACGATTCGGATCTCCACGCAATCCAGCAGCCTCTAAAAAGGCGCTGGTGCCCTTTTGAATCAAACCATCAAACTGGTCAGAAAGCGTCAAGCCAGCGCGTTGCCAGGTGTCGGCTTGGATTCTTGCACGGTAACAAGATCCACGTGCAAATTCTAATGGCAACTGGTGTGGCTGTTCGGGTAGACACCGCAAACTGCAGGTACTGAGCACTCGATTCCCAATCCCAGGAACGGGACAGGTCATGTGCAGTTTTCCCGAGTTTGAAATTTCACGAGAAATCGTTAACTGCGATCCATCAAACTGATTGCGAGATTGAAACGGCACTCCCTCGATTCCGCACACGTACGCATCTTTCCACAACGACCGTTCAATGTAGTCGCGTGCCGTTTGGGGGACATCGAACTTAAACTGCCCCATGGGTGGGTGGCTTGGGTGGCTGGCGGATGGAGTGGGGAAAAGCAACGGAGAGTTTTAAGATCCGTCGTCCATAGAATAATCGCTACTGATGCCGCACGCGACCGGTCAGCCGCCAGCTTGCTGGTGGTCTGCAAACTTCGTTCGATGGCAGGGCCGATCAGCTTTCTAATATGGGGTGTCGTCAGTAGGTAGCGATCGCCGCGTAGGCGTTCGGTTTGCCTGCGATCGCCGAAGCTCTACGCGAGCTTCGCTACGGCGATACGGTCTGCGGTTTGAAAAACTGATTTGTCCTGCGTTCGGTGGCGATCTACTTGTCTTAACAAGTCCGTTTTGACACACTTATCCGCCATGAACGCAAATTTAATCTCGCAAGATGCAAACAATGATTGCTACCGGTTCGATTCAGCGGGAGCGTTGTTAAGCACCGAGTTGCCGCTACCTCGTCGTAGCGGCAAGGTCCGTGACGTGTACGATCTGGGCGACCGCTTAATGATTGTTAGCACCGACCGCATTAGTGCATTTGACTACATCTTGCCGTCTGGGATTCCAGATAAGGGGCGGTTGTTGACCGCGATGAGCGATTTTTGGTTCCACCTTTTAGATGTTCGCCATCATCTGATTTCCACCGAAGTCCCCGATGACTTGCCAGCATCGATCGATACGAAACCTTTGGTTGGTCGAGTGATGGTAACTGAGAAGGCGTCAGTGGTTCCGTTTGAGTGCGTTGTTCGTGGTTACTTAGAAGGAAGCGGTCTTCGCGAGTACAACGGCACCGGTGAGATTTGCGGAAACAAACTTTCACCAGGTTTGCAGCAGTGCGATCGTTTGCCGAATCCAATTTTCACGCCAGCAACAAAAGCTGAAGAAGGTCACGATGAAAATGTGACCATTGGCCGGATGATTTCTGACATTGGCAGTGAATTGGCGTTGGACTTGCGAAGTCGCAGTCTTTCGATTTATTCAGCCGCCTGTCAGCATGCGGAATCGAAAGGGATTCTGATCGCGGATACCAAGTTTGAATTTGGTATCGTTGGCGATGAAGTCGTTCTTATCGACGAAGTGTTAACACCTGATAGTTCGCGATTCTGGGCAGCCGATTCTTATCAACCCGGACAGGCTCAGCCTTCATTCGATAAGCAGTTTGTTCGAGAGTGGTTGTCATCGTGCGGTTGGGATAAGCAAAGCGATCCGCCAATGTTGCCTGCTGAGATCATCGAGAAGACGCGGGAAAAGTATATCGATGCGTACCAGCGAATTAGCGAACGCTCTTTTGCGTAACGCAATGTCGCTCGGCTCTCCGAGCCGAAAGCGCTTAGGTCTCAGATCGCTTACGTCTCAGAACTTTTGCGTCTCATAACGCTTGCGGCTGACAACGCTAACAAGTCGGAAGCGTCTTCGGCTCGGAGAGCCGAGCGACAATGGGGAAGACTCCAAAGTGGAAAACCGATTTGCCCTGGGTGTATGGCAATTCCGTGTGTCGGGACAGGTTCTGGCCGACGATGCGGGCTACCGAACAACTAACAGGTCGGGGTTTCGCCAGTTGATTTGGTGATGTCGAATCCTAGGTCTTTAATCATCTGGTAATCTTCTTCCGGGGCTTGGCCTTCGGTGGTCAGGTAATCGCCGACGAAGAGACTGTTGGCGACATACAAACCAAGCGGTTGCAACGAACGAAGATGGATTTCGCGGCCACCGGAAATCCGCAATTCCCGTTCAGGGTTGACGAAGCGGAACATCGCCAACGCTCGCAAACAGTCGTGCGGCGACAAGTCCTTGTTGCCTTCCAGTGGTGTGCCCTCGATGGCATTGAGGAAATTCAACGGAATTGACTGAACGCCAAGTTCTTGTAAGTCGAACGCCATTGAAACGACGTCCTCGTGCTTTTCGCCCATGCCAATGATTCCGCCGCTGCACATTTCCATTCCTGCGTCGCGAACGTTGCGAAGCGTTCCAACACGATCGGCGTAGGTGTGTGTTGTGCAGATATCCGCGTAGTGTTGTTCGCTGGTGTTCAAGTTGTGGTTGACCCGATCAACGCCGCAAGCCTTTAAGCGATCGGCTTGCTCGCGAGTAAGCAATCCAAGGCAAGCACAAATGTCGAGATCGTATTTTTCCTTAATCTCCGGGACGATTGTCTCCACCGCATTCATTTCACGTTCATTGGGGCCACGTGCTGAAATGACAAGGCAGTAAGTCTTGGCGCCTCGATCAGCAGCCATCTTCGCAGCCGCCATCAAATCATCGCGTTTAAGGATGTTGTGTTTGGGAACTGGGGCTTCGGAAATTTTGGATTGGCTACAGTAATGGCAGTCTTCGGGGCACAGTCCGCTCTTGGCACTCATTAGGAAATAGAGCTGGACGGTTTTGCCAAAGTGCTTTTGGCGAATCCGAAATCCAGCGGACAAGAGATTCAAGACTTCGTCATCAGGTGTCTTGAGAATATCCAACGCCTGTTCTCGGCTAATCGGAGTCCCGTCGAGCACTTGGTCAGCCAATGCGTCAAATCGATTGACGGCGGCTGGCGTTGCTGTGGTGGCGTTTGCGGAGCCGGGGCTGGCAGTGGTTGCAGCATTCATATCAAGATCAACTAGAAAAGACGGGTTGGGAGTTGCATCGGGTAAACGGGCCAAATCAGTTTTTCACTTTGTAGTGTTCGTCATTGTCGCTCGGCTCTCCGAGCCGATTGCGCTAACAGCCCGGGGAGCCGTGCGGCATTTTGTAGTGTTCGCCATTGTCTCTCGGCTCTCCGAGCCGATTGCGCTAACAGCTCGGCGAGCCGTGCGGCATTTTGTAGTGTTCGTCATTGTCGCTCGGCTCTCCGAGCCGATTGCGCAAACGGCTCGGAGAGCCGTGCGACGTTGTCCAGCCAGAAAAACGGATTTCTCCCCATCGGGTAAACCAATCAATTGCAAACATTAACTTCATCAGCCAAGATGGGGAAGATGCAACTTGTCTTCCTTCGTATTGGTTCTCTCGCCGAGATCCACGCCGCCACCGCTTTGCTGCCGCTTTCACGCGGTCGCCGAGTGATTGCACGAACCGCACGCGGCGTTGAATTGGCAGAGGTCGTCGGACCATGCCGCTCGAATCCAACGGGCCAAGCCACGACGAGAGTGCTTCGTCCAACGACCGAAGAAGACGAATTGCTGATCCGCCGCTTGGACCGACATAAACGGAAGGCGGTCGAAGAGTGCCGCGACGCCATGCAGGATGCAGGCTGTGCCGCGACACTTTTAGATGTCGATCAGTTGTTTGATGGCGGTACGTTGGTGATGCATTTTCTTGGTGAACTTGATGATCAGGCCAAAATCATTACCGAGACCATCGCCGGTCAATATGAATCGGTCGTGAAGTCTCGCCATTTTGCAAAACTGCTAAGCGACGGTTGTGGCCCCGATTGCGGAACCAAAGAAGGCGGCGGGTGCAGCGGAACCTGCGGATCATGTGCGGTAGGGTGCGCAACGAAGACCTAAGGTGGCACGGGCGTCCAGCCTGTGTAATCAACTAACTTCGATTAGCACTGAAGCCACCACTGATCGCTTCCACTTTTTCGATCGCTGTTTTCATTGCATCGGAGTCAATTTCATGAACGTTGATCGGGTCACCGACGCCCCGCAGCATGGTAATGGTCAGGCGGCCGCCCAGGTGTTGACGAAATTCTTCTAGGCCTTGCAGCAACCGATCAATCGGATGAACGGATTCGTGTGACAGCCCAATGCCAAGGTCGCGAAGGCATTTGCAAACACGCATCGCATCGGATTCGGGAAAACCAAACTTGATCGACGAATACATGCAATCAATCGCGACCCCGATTCCCACCGCTTCACCGTGTCGAATGCTGTATTGCGTTAGCGGTTCCAATCGATGAGCCGACCAGTGGCCAAAATCAAGCGGCCGAGCTTCTTCGCTTTCAAACGGATCACCACCTTCGGTGATATGGCGAAGGTGAAGCTGGCACGATTTTCCAATCGCACGTTTGGCCGCGCTGACTTCACGATTGCGGATACTAGCAGCGTTGTCACAGAGCCAATCAAACTCCGACGGATCTTTTAAGAGCGACACTTTGACCGCCTCGCTAAAACCGGAAGCATAATCCCGATCGGGCAGCGTGCTTAGTAAAGTCGTGTCGTTGATGACCGCCCAGGGAACGGCGAACGTTCCCACCCAGTTTTTCTTTGCAAAATAATTGATCGCGTTTTTAACACCGACTCCGGAATCGGCCTGTGCCAACACGGTCGAAGGCAGGCGTATTAATCGTATTCCGCGATGGGCGATCGATGCGGCGAATCCAACAGCATCAAGCATCGCTCCGCCACCGACCGCAATGACATAGCTGCGCCGGTCCAGGCCGTGTTCATTGAATCGATCCAGCAACGTCCGAAGTACAGCTTCATTGTTCTTGATCGTTTCCCCACCGGCGACAAGCATCATCGGGGCGACCAAGTTTGCATCGTCACATTGCCTGAATTGACTTTCCAATTTGGTGACGTGCTCGGCGACAGCCTCCTCGCCAACCAAAAATACACGCGATGGAATGGTCGACTTGGATTGATGAATCAGATCCGCCAAGACGCCAAATTCAGCCCCTGCGATATTGTCCGTCACCCGCAAACGATGTTTGAACGAAACGTTAAAAGAAATGTCGATCGAATCCAATGATGGATCGTTGCCGCCTGGGAATGAACTCACGGCTGTTCGTTTTCCCTGATCACAATCACAGCGATGCGAAAGAGTTGTCCAAGCGATTGAGATATCAAGATTTGTTTCCAGATCGTGCGACTAGAACGAATTCGCAGCAGGGGTAGGAGCGGGCAGGTGCGTGACGCTATCTTAGCAAAGATTCACGTTTTTTTAAGTTCCCCGCCCTGCCACACCAGGGCAAGTCAGTTTTTCAAACTGTAGACTGTATCGACGTAGCGAAGCTCGCGCAGAGCTTCGGCGATTGCCTGGAAACCGAACGCCTACGCGGCGATCGCTACCTACTGACGATACCCCAGATTGAAAAACTGATCGGCCCCGCCCTGCCACACACGGATGACGCTCCAGATGCAACAAAGACGACTTGGACAAAGCGGTATTACGG